>NZ_JBQKLI010000010.1:0-96654 GCF_052116305.1 Gallicola sp. Sow4_E12
TGACCAGGAATATGTATTTCTGTTTCAAAGAAAACTACGGATGAAAAAGAGAAAAGACGAAGTCTTTTAACCACGACTTCACTCTCCACTCTTTCACACTCCACACTTTTCGAAAACTACAGCAAACAGTTTTACAACACAATAGGGGATTTACAACATAAAGTTAACCGTAAACCCAAAAGTAGAGTGACGATGGCGGAAGGGATCCACCTGTTCCCATCTCGAACACAGAAGTTAAGCCTTCTTGCGCCGATGGTACTTATCCGGAAACGGATTGGGAGAGTAGGTAGTCGCTCAACAAATCAATTATTTTACAGACTTTATCTTGAGATAGAGTTTGTAAAATAACTTGACAAAAAAAGAATACTTATGATATACTCATCTAGTATGAAATGTATCAACGCATTTGGTAATCCTAGGTAGCTCAATGGTGGAGCACTCGGCTGTTAACCGATAGGTTGTGGGTTCGAGTCCCACCCTGGGAGCCATATGCCGGGGTGGCGGAACTGGCAGACGCACAGGACTTAAAATCCTGCGATCCTTAAAGATCGTACCGGTTCGATTCCGGTCCTCGGCACCAGTCTTTAGGCAAATCGTCTTCGGAAGGTTTGCCTATACTATTTTAGCGGCGCGGGATGGAGCAGTTCGGTAGCTCGTCGGGCTCATAACCCGGAGGTCGTCGGTTCAAATCCGGCTCCCGCAACCATAAACAGCTTAGGCTGTTTTTTTGTTGTTTAAATATGTGTGAATAATAGGGGAATAAATAGAATAAAAATTATATAGCGGAGAATAAGAGGGTATTAATTTAAATAGTATCAATTATTCTGTATAATAGACAGTCTTATATCGATTTTATAATAAGGGTTAACAAAGCTGCGGATTATTTCAACATTCATATTGTATCATTTTCCATAATGAAAGAAGCAGAATGCAACTTTTATGTTTTAAAAAATTGTCAGACAGAAACGTTTCTATAGATCTAACTGTTAGGATACTATTAGTAAATCTGGTGCTGATAAAGTTAAAAATCAATCGGTATATACAAAGAATTCTATCTTTTTATACTGAAGACGAAAAATAAAAAAACCTCTATTACTGATGAGCTTTAAGCGTTCAGTAAAGAGGTTTCAAATTTTGGCTTTAAAATGAAAAAACAGGCAAAAGAGATGTTCAGATACTCTTTAATTGGATTCCTGAGAAATTATAGTTAAAATAATGGGATAAACGCCCATTATAAATTTGATAATTATAGTAGTTGTCAATGAGATGTACTGCCACCGGGATTGCTTCATTAAATCGTTTCGATAGAACTTCATTGCTTATAGATGCTCTTTTATCGGGCATATGCGTAAGTACTTGACCTTTAAATTTGTTATACAATCCAAGTCTTTTCATGGTGAAGAAAATAAGCTTTTCTTTATTTCTTGTAGGGGAGTGCAGCAGCTTTTTGTATTTATAAAAATCTTGTATAGATTTCTTAACGAGAGAAGTGTCTCCGTTATCATAATCTGAAAATATTGGACTGATTTTCTCAGAAATGGTTATATCATTTGGAATTAGTTTATAAGTTTCAACCTCATAAGGAATACGTCTTTTTTGGATCATATAATAACGGTCTAGTTCAGTTTCTATTTCCATATGAGACAACTGCAGCTCAACTTCAAGATTATTAACATAGGGATGTACCATAATATCTAATGCAAAGTGGCATAAAAACCCAAACAGATAAGCAAGCTGCTTTTCAGAGGGATCTTTCAGGCTCTTTTTACTGCGATTGATGAAGTTTTCAAATGTTGATTGATGAATTTCGGAACCGATCTTTGAACCTTTATTCGTATAAGGTTTGTAAAAATAAAAGAAGTCGGGTCCTTGTTGTCCTAATATATAATAATCAATATGTTTTTCGATAATATTTCTAAATTTGCTGGGAAGCTTCTTCAAAACTTCTTGACCGAATATAAAGTGTGTATAGATGCTGGCCATAATATTTCTCCTTTCTTGTAACTACTATTATTATAGACTATTTTATGGATAAATTTTGATGAGAAATCATGTTTAGAGATTTCGATTAGATTGTAATGTTTTCGTTGACTTATTTTTTTGGCTGAATTCTCGGGTTTATTATCTCTATGTTAAATTCAAGAAAATAGTTGACAAAGAAAAGAAATCATTGTATTATAAATAAGCAGTCAAGTGAAGGACAGCAAAAACAAGTAGCTTTAAAAAACTTTAAAAAAAAGCTTGACAACATTCATTACCTGTTATATACTTAAAAGGTAGTCGTCAAGAACGAGGCCCTATGGTCAAGCGGTTAAGACATCGCCCTTTCACGGCGGTATCCCGGGTTCGAATCCCGGTAGGGTCACCATAATGGGAGCTTAGCTCAGTTGGGAGAGCATCTGCCTTACAAGCAGGGGGTCACAGGTTCGAGCCCTGTAGCTCCCACCATTTTACTTAATATGGTGGAATTAAATAATATTATTCTAACATGGCCTGGTAGTTCAGTTGGTTAGAATGCCAGCCTGTCACGCTGGAGGTCGTCGGTTCGAGCCCGATCCAGGTCGCCATTTTTTCTTAGAATAAGAAATATATTACTATGCTGGTGTAGCTCAATTGGTAGAGCAACTGACTTGTAATCAGTAGGTTAGGGGTTCAAGTCCTCCCACCAGCTCCATTTATCTTATATCCTGTTAGCAAATATACAGGATAGGCTTGGAGGAGTTCCCGAGTTGGCCAAAGGGGACGGACTGTAAATCCGTTAGCTTCGCTTTCAGTGGTTCGAATCCACTCTCCTCCACCATAGTACTTTCTAAAAAATAAATAAAAAACGTAAAAATATGTTGACAATCAAAAGATTATATGATATACTTATTAAGTCGGCTAAATCAGTAAAGCGATTTAACGAGGACATGCGGGTGTAGCTCAGTGGTAGAGCCCCAGCCTTCCAAGCTGGTTGCGAGGGTTCGATTCCCTTCACCCGCTCCATAATGCACCTATAGCTCAGCTGGATAGAGCAACGGACTTCTAATCCGTGTGTCGGAGGTTCGAGTCCTCCTAGGTGCGCCAGATATTGGGCTGTCGCCAAGTCGGTAAGGCACAAGACTTTGACTCTTGCATGCACAGGTTCGAGTCCTGTCAGCCCAGCCATATGATCCATTAGCTCAGCTGGTAGAGCATCTGACTTTTAATCAGGGTGTCCGGGGTTCGAGTCCCCGATGGGTCACCATAAATTACGGAGAGGTACCGAAGTGGTCATAACGGGGCGGTCTTGAAAACCGTTAGGGTGCAAGCCCACGTGGGTTCGAATCCCACCTTCTCCGCCAATTTTATTTTAAAACATATTTTACGAGTACGGAGAAGTACTCAAGTGGCTGAAGAGGCTCCCCTGCTAAGGGAGTAGATCCTTTACGGGATGCGAGGGTTCAAATCCCTCCTTCTCCGCCAAATATTTGGGCCTTTAGCTCAGTTGGTTAGAGCGCCCGGCTCATAACCGGTAGGTCCTGGGTTCGAGTCCCTGAAGGCCCACCAAATACGGATATTTCTTGGCGTAGCCAAGAAATATTTTGTATATAGGAACAATTTTGCCCAGATAGCTCAGTCGGTAGAGCAGAGGACTGAAAATCCTCGTGTCGCTGGTTCGATTCCGGCTCTGGGCACCAAGATTATAGGGGGTTAGTTCAGTGGTAGAACGCTGGTCTCCAAAACCAGATGTCAGGGGTTCAAATCCTCTACTCCCTGCCAACAGGGGCCTGTAGCTCAGCTGGTTAGAGCGCACGCCTGATAAGCGTGAGGTCGGAGGTTCGAGTCCCCCCAGGCCCACCATCAAAAGACCTTAATTATAGGGTCTTTTTTTATTTCTATTTAAAGTATCCTTGTTAAAAAGAGGCAGCATAAGTATACTTTGCTAATGTATGTAAAATTATGTGGATAGAAATATTTTAACAATCAATAAAAGAGAAGGATAAGATAAATAATTAGATTTTTTATTTCTTAGGATATAAATAACGAAAATACTTTTAAAATCTTTTTCTTTGAATTATAGTATCTATATACTCATGTTTTGATAATAAAATACTGTTTGTTAAATAAGGAGGAAAGAATGAGAAAAGTTGCAGTTTTTACTTTTATGGGTGATAGGATGTGCTTTACCCATGCATTGCTCAATGCAATAGAGATGAAAGAATCAGGAATAGAAGTGAAGTTAATTTTAGAGGGAAAGTCGGTAGCTTTGTTAGAAGATTTCATTGAAGAAAAGAATCCGCTCTTTCAAAAAACGATAACTATGGGTATTATGGATGGGGTATGCAGAGCCTGTTCAGACCAAATGGGAGTTCTTTCATATAATGAGCAGTCTGGAATTCAGCTTCTAGACGAGCTGAAGGGACATCCTTCTATGGCAAGGTATATAGACGAAGGGTTTGAAATTATTACTTTATAGAACTACAAAAGATACATACAGATAAAAATATGGAAATGAGTTCGATACATTTCCATATTTTTTATGTCAAGAAGTTTATAGTTTTGTTAAAAAAAGTTTTATAAATTATCAAAAAGTATTTTAATCCATTTTTCTAGAGAGTTTAATAAAAGGACATGTTCCTTCTCGATAAGATAAAAATTTTCTGTAAGGCTGTTATCTTGAATTTCGCTAAATTCAGTTCGGATTGCTTTCCCTTCCGTATTTTTGCCAATACTTCCAGAATAGAATGGAGTTCGAACTAGAATAGTATTTTCGCTTGTTGTTTTGATTTCTGCATGGTCGAAATGAAATTCCATCTGCATAGCTGGAGTAAGTGTAAAAAATGTAAGAAGAAGAAAATCCTTTACAAACTGTACTTTGTGAAGACATAGAACATGCTCTTTGCCCAATAAATGAAATGAAAAATTATGTTTTAGTAAGATTTCCTGCATGCTTTTGTAAATCTCAAAACGCGCCTTGATATGGTCTTCTAGCGATTTGTAAAGTCTATCTATATCATTATGAAAGTATTCATTTAAAACTTTTAGAGAAGAAAGATCATAATCGGAGAAACGATTTGCTAAAATGCTTTCCATAGTATATCGTTTGAGATCTGTATAAACATTCTGCTTATAAAAATAATACAGATCCATATGCTTCTTTTTTTCAAGCTTAAAATTATTTTTCTGCAATAAGGGCAGATCATAAGAGGTTCCGTTAAATGTTATTATTCTTTTATTCTTTATAGAATTTTGTAAATGTTTTACTTTTACATTATCTTTTAAATAGATTTCAGTGGAAACGTGATCCTTTATTGCAATTGCTTGAATAGATTCTTTTTTCTCATCGCCTAATATAAAAAGGATTATCTCATTCTCATTTAAGTTGGCAGTGCTGGTCATTTTACAGTTCATAATATCACCCCTTTGTATTATACTATAATCAGATAGGAGTTGAGAAAATAACTATATGTTCAAAATAGATTTAAAGAAAACTGCTGTAGCAGTATTTCTGTTTATTTCTATAATAGGAATACTAGATCTTTCTAAAGGACGAGAAAACAGCCAGATTATAGGAATTGTCCTTAAAATGAAAAAACAGGATGCGGCATCCATCAATAGCAGATATAAAAAGCTTCAGGAAGATGTAAAAGTGTTTGAAATAAAAGGAACTCCAGGGATAGATGAAAAGAATATATTTTATCCTATGTATAAAACTGATTTTTCTCCGGAGGAGCTGGATAGGGGACTGGCAGGAACGGGACTTGAGGGTCTAGGAAAATATTTTTATGAAGCAGAACAGAAAACAGGTATTAATTCCCTTCTTTTAGTGGGAATTGCAAATCATGAATCGAATTACGGAAGAAGCAATATTGCTAAAAAGAAGAATAACTTGTTCGGTTTCAATGCCTATGATCAAAGCCCGATGGAAAGTGCTTCTGATTATAATCATTATGGAGATTCTGTATTAAAAGTCAGCAGAAAAATCAAAGATCTGTATCTAACAGATAACGGCAGGTATTTTAATGGATATAGTACAGAAGCTATGAATAAGCATTATTCTACAGACAAGGAATGGGCGAAAAAAGTAAACCGCCATATGGTTCGCTTCGCCCATAAAATGATGCAGAATCTTTAAAAAAGTATATTGATAAAAGACTTTCAAAAGGATAGGAATTGTATTATAATACTGTAGGGAGGGTGCTATGGAACAATTGGAAGAATATATTCGAGGGTTAAAAAAGAATCGTTTCCAAGTAGAGTATTTTGAAACAGGAAAAGAGTTTGTGGATTATGCTATCCGAAACCTTCCTACGAAAGCATCTATTGGATTCGGAGGCTCAATGACATTAGAGCAGCTTCATTTATACGATAGATTGTCAGAGGCTGGTTTTAATATCTATTGGCATTGGCGAAACAGTGAAATAATAGATATGAAAGAACGTGCTTTAAATGCAGATATTTATTTTTCATCTGCAAATGCTGTGACGAAAGATGGTAAGATCATCAATATGGATGGTACGGGCAATCGGGTTGCAAATACTTTTTATCATCACGAAGAAGTGTTTATCGTCTGCGGGATTAATAAGCTAGTAGAAACTGTAGATGAAGGTATTGCAAGAATCGAACAAATTGCTGCGCCTAAAAATGCTCAAAGACTGGGTGTTAATACTCCATGTGTTGTAACAGGCGTTTGTACAGATTGTACTTCTAAGGATCGTATCTGCAATGTGCTTACTATAATCGAAAAAAATACGAATTCAAATATCAATGTTATTCTAATTGGTGAAGAATTAGGATATTAATAATATGTATCGTCGAAAAGATGCTTAAATTCAAGCATCTTTTCTTGTTTTTAATAATCTATAAAGAAAAGAGGAAAAGCATGATTTATTTAGACAACGCTGCAACGACAAAGGTAGATCCAGAAGCAGTTGAGATTATGAACAAAATATATTTAGAAGATTTTGGCAATCCATCTTCTCTTTATGACTTCGGCTTTAAATCGGAGAAACATATGAATAAAGCGAGAGATCTTATTGCAGAAGTTTTAAAAGCCAGTCCTTCAGAGATTTTTTTTACGTCCTGCGGCAGCGAAAGTAATAATATTGCCATACTAAGCCAAGTTACGGGAAATAAAAATCAGGAGTTTATCACAGATGTAACCGAACATTCATCAGTAGAACAAGTTTTTTCGAAAATAGAAGAAAAGTATCCTGTTCATTATATAAATGTAGACGAAAAAGGCTTTGTATCTGTAGATGATATCATCGAAAAAATTAATGAAAACACAAAGCTGGTATCGATTATGGCAGTAAATAACGAGCTTGGATCGGTGCAGCCTATAGAACAAATCGGGATAGCCATAAAAAAGAAAAATCCAAAGACTCTTTTTCATGTAGACGGGATTCAGTCTTTTGGGAAAATCCCTTTAGATCTAAATAAAGCAAAAGTAGATTTATTTTCTATATCAGCCCATAAGCTTCACGGCCCAAAGGGTGTTGGTGCACTTTTTGCAAGAAAAGGTACTCCCTTAAAGCCGGTAATACTCGGAGGGGGCCAAGAAAATAATATTTCTTCCGGAACGGAAAATGTTGCTGGTATAGCGGCTTTAGGTTTTGTTGCTTCAAAGGCTTATCAGCAGATTGAAGAAAATTTTAAACGATTAGCAGAGTTGAAAGAATATTTGTTTGAAGAATTATCTGTGATAGAAGATATAAAAATGAATTCTACCATAGAAAATGGAAGCCCTTATATTACAAATATCTGCTTTAAAGATATCAAGTCAGAAGTGCTTATACATTTTCTAGAACAGGATGAAATCTACGTATCTTCTGGTTCAGCTTGCAAAAAAGACAAAAAAAGTAGAGTATTAGAAGGGATTAAAATCAAAAAAGAATATGAAGAAGGGTGTATCCGCATTTCCTTTTCAGATTTAACAACAAGAGAAGAAGTTGAGAGATTTCTTGACAAATTAAAAGAAGCCGTAGAAGAAATTAGAAAGATTATTAGGAGGAAATAATGGACTGGGTATTATCGGTAAGTTTTGGGGAATTAACGCTCAAGGGAGACAATCGAAAAAATTTCGAAGATCGAGCAATTCAAAAAGTATTGCAAAGTATAAAAGAATATCCTATACAGGGCTATTATAAAGATCAAGGAAAAGTTTATATAGAGGCGGAAAAAGATGAATTTCCTAATTTAATCGAGAAAATCAAAAAAGTATTCGGTATTGTATATATCAGCCCTTGTCTTAGAACAGAAAAATCTGTAGAAGATATGGAAAAGGGGGTTTTAGACTTTGCAAAAGAATTAGAAATACATGACAATACAAGCTTTAAGATGCAGGTAAAAAGATCCGACAAAGGTTTCACTCCAAAATCGCCTGTTCTAAATCCTCATTTGGGTGGAATTTTATTAAAGGCATATAATGGAAAACTGTCTGTAGATGTGCATAATCCTGACTATACTCTATTTGTCGATATAAAAAGATATGTATATATCTATACAGAAAAAATTAAGGCTTGGGGTGGTCTTCCTATTGGAAGTTCAGGAAGAGGGCTTTTATTATTGTCCGGAGGAATAGACAGCCCGGTAGCTGGATTTTTAATGGGTAGACGAGGTGTAGAAATTGCAGGCCTTCATTTCCACAGCTATCCTTTTACAAGCGACCGTGGTTTTGAAAAAGTACAGAGACTGGCGCAAAAATTAAGTTTCTATTTAGGAAATATTACTTTATACAGTATTAATCTGCTGCCGATTCAAAGGGAAATCAATAAGAAATGCAGAGAACGCTACATGACGATTCTATCAAGACGTTTTATGATGGAAATAGGGGAAAGAATCTGCAAGAGCAAAGAGTATCAAATGATGGTCACAGGAGAGAGCTTAGGGCAAGTTGCCAGCCAAACGATACAAGGAATCACCGTGGTAGAGGCAGCTGTAGAAACGCCGATTCTGCGCCCTCTCGTGGGAATGGATAAAAATGAAATTATAGATTGGGCGAGAGATATTGATACTTATGATATTTCTATTGAACCCTTTGAAGACTGCTGTACAGTATTTTTACCAAAAAGACCAGCTACAAAGCCAAGGATAAAGGATATTGAAGAGAATGAAGCTTTGCTGGATGCAGATCTATTAATTGAAGAAGCTTTGGAAAATTTAGAAGTTTATCGAATTTCAGAACAAGAGATCAAGAAACTTTAAAGACGGAAAATACTAATATCAGGAAATATGGGTATAAATTAAACAGTAATTGAAGGAGGTATTTTTATGAAGAAAAGTACAGGGTTAATCGCAATTGTTGTTGTCGTCGTTTTATTATTAATATTTGGAGTTTCGTCTTATAATAAAATGGTAGGATTGAATGAAAATGTGAATACAGCATATTCTCAGGTTCAAACTGTCATCCAAAGAAGAGCAGATTTGATACCAAATCTAGTTCGTACAGTGGAAGGCTATGCAGATCATGAATCTGAAGTGCTGACAAGAATTACAGAAGCAAGAGCAGGAATTGACAATGCACAGTCGCCCCAGGAACTTGCTGCAGCGAATGACCAGCTGACAGGAGCTTTAAGCGGACTTAATGTAGTAGTAGAAGCTTATCCTGACTTGAAAGCAAATCAAAACTTTATTCAGCTTCAGGATGAATTAGCAGGAACTGAAAATAGAATTTCTGTAGAGAGAAGAAATTATAATGAATCTGTACAGCAGTATAACAATACTCGAAACAGATTTCCTATGGTAATGATGGCAGGGCTGTTAGGATTCGAAGCGAAAGAATATTTTGAAGCTTCCCCAGAATCTCAGGAAGCCCCAGAGGTTCAATTCAATTAAAAGGAGAGACAAATGAGAAAGAAGTTGTGGCTTCTTCTCCTTTTAACTTTTTGTATAACAATCGGGAGTGTTGTGCCCTCGTTTGCTGAACTACCGCAAGCGCCGGATACCTTTTACTTGGATCAGCTTGGGGTGCTGTCGGAGGAGACGAAGAAAAATATTACAGATACAAATATTGAATTAGACCAGAAAACTGGAGCCCAAGTTGTTTTGTATACGACCTCCGATTTAGGCGGTCAGGACTCTTTTTCCTATGCTGTAAAAGTTTTCAATACTTGGAAAATTGGAGATGAAAAGAAAAACAACGGGGTTCTTATTCTATTAAGCAGAGATGAAGAAGATCCAGGTATTGACGTTTTAGTAGGCTATGGTTTAGAAGAAACATTAAATGATGGAAAAGTTGGCAGAATTTTAGATGAACGTATGGTGTTTCCTTTAAGAGATGAAGGGAAACGAATTGCAGATGCTGCACCGGAAGAGCTGGACAATACGACAAATGAAGTATTTAATGCTCTGATAGCGGATATTATAAAATTCTATGACGTTGAATTGACGGGAGACTATTCCGCTTATGAAACAGAGGAAGAAGACGGGATGTCTTTTGGGTTTGCGATCTTTATCTTTATAATGTTTATTATTATTTCTTCTTTCTTCAGCGGACCGAAGGGACCTAGAGGCAGGAGAAGGAGATATTATGGATCCGGACCATTTGGAGGAACGTTCTTCCCAGGAGGCTTCGGTGGAGGAAGCTATCGCGGCGGAGGAGGCGGCGGTGGTTTTGGCGGCGGCTTCGGAGGCGGAGGCGGTTTTACCGGCGGCGGAGGTGCCAGCAGATAAGAATCAACTAAAAACGACAGAGTTTTTCTCTGCCGTTTTTTTGTTGCAATATTGTAAGTTTTCTTTATTGCAGAGCAGGGACGTTCATTATATAATAGAATCTGATTTTCAAAAGGAGATGATCATTATTATTGAAATATTAAAAGTAATTTTGTTAGGGATCGTAGAAGGAATTACAGAATGGCTTCCAGTAAGTTCTACAGGGCATATGATTTTAGTAGATGAATTTATAAAATTAAACTTATCAGAAGCATTTATGGAAATGTTTTTAGTTGTCATACAGCTTGGAGCAATCCTAGCAGTAGTCGTTCTTTATTGGAACCGCATAATACCTTTCACGAAACAGGCATCGGGTACATACCAATTCGATAAGGAACGCATTGATATGTGGGTAAAAATATTAATAGCATGTATTCCAGCTGCAGTGATAGGACTGATCTTTGATGACTTTATCAATAAATATCTTTATAATTATTTTGTAGTAGCTATTGCTCTTATAGTATTTGGTATTGCATTTATTTGGATTGAAGACAAAAACGAGGGACACAAGGCTAAAGTAACAAGTATTAAGGAGATCGGCTATAAAGACGCATTTATGGTAGGATTATTTCAGTTGATTGCAGCGGTATTTCCTGGAACTTCCAGATCTGGCGCCACCATTTTAGGAGGGATCTGGATTGGTTTATCAAGAGTTGTAGCCACGGAGTTTACATTCTTCCTTGCGATCCCGGTTATGTTTGGAGCGAGTTTTCTGAAACTGGTAAAATTCGGTTTTAATTTTACTTTTTATGAATTTTTTATATTGATATTGGGAATGGCGGTTTCTTTCATTGTATCTATTATCGCTATTAAATTCCTGTTATCTTATATTAAGAAAAACAGCTTTAAAGTTTTTGGCTGGTATCGAATTATACTAGGGATTATCGTACTTTTATATTTTTTAGTCTTAAAATAAAGAGAAGACACTTTCGAAAAAATTTTCGACAAGTGTCTTTTTTATGATATACTATGGTTATACATATGGCAGGGAATAGGTTTATTCCCGTTGCCTTATTTTTTTGTTAAGGAGGACGCATGGATCTTAATCAATTAAACGACAGACAAAGACAAGCGGTTTTAACAACGGAAGGTCCAGTACTTGTTCTCGCAGGAGCAGGCAGTGGAAAAACAAAGGTGTTAACAACTAGAATCGCATATTTAATGGAACAAAAGTTGGCGAATCGCTATGAAATCGTTGCGATCACCTTTACAAATAAAGCTGCATCAGAAATGAAAGACAGAGTGTCAAAACTTTTAAATGCAGATGTATCAGACATGTGGATAGGAACGTTTCACTCGATATGTACGAGAATTCTACGTCGGGATATTACACATATTGGCTACAACAGCAGTTTTACAATATATGACAGAGAAGATCAGAAATCTCTTGTTAAGGAGATTTTAAAAGAGAAAAACATAGAAACCAAGAGTTTTCAGTTCAACAGCTTCTTGTCCATAGTAAGCCAAGCAAAAAATCTAGGCGAGGGAAGAGATTATATAGAAGCAAATTATGGCGATAATCCGACAACCCGCTTTTATGGTGAATTTTATGAAGAGTATATACATAAATGTGAATTTTATAATGCATTAGATTTTGATGATATTATTATTAAAACCTTAGAACTTTTCGACAAGAATCCAGATATTCGCAAAAAATACAGCGATCGTTTTAAATATGTTTTCGTTGATGAATATCAGGATACAAACAAAAGCCAGTACGAGTTGATGCAGGCCTTTGGAAAAACCTATGGAAATGTCTGTGTTGTAGGAGACGCGGATCAATCAATTTACGGATGGCGAGGAGCGGATATCAGCAATATTCTGAATTTCGAGAAAGATTTTCCTGGTGCTAAAGTTATAAAATTGGAAGAAAATTACCGTTCTACACAGAAGATTTTGAATGTAGCAAATCAAGTCATCGAAAACAATGAAGGACGTAAAGAGAAATCCTTATGGACTTCTAAAGGAGAAGGCAGCGATATTCCTTTCCTTTATCTTCCGGGAGATCGAGAAGAATCTCTGCAGGTTGTGCAGTGGATAGAGCATATGCATTATGAAGGGTATCATTTTTCTGATATGGCCATCCTTTATCGAACCAATGCTCAGTCTAGAGGATTCGAGGAAATGCTTCTTCGTGAAGGAGTTCCTTATAAAGTTATCGGCGGACTGAAATTCTACGATCGAATGGAAATCAAAGACACGATAGCTTATTTAAAAACGATTATCAATCCGAACGACAATATATCTGTAAAAAGAATTATCAATAAACCGAAAAGAGGAATTGGCCAGGCGACAGTAGATAAGTTAGAAAACTTTGCCAACAATTACGGAATTTCGATTTATGATTTTTTATTTGAAGAAGAATTGAAAAGTATCGGGACTCGGTCCTTAAAAAAGCTGGAAGAATTCCGGAATATGATAACAGATATGAAATCGAATATTGAGAAATTTAAAGTATCGGAATTTGTAGAATATGTTTTGGAACGAAGCGGTTATCTTAAGGAGCTTGAAAAATCGAACTTAAGAGAAGATCAAACTCGTATAGAAAATATAGGATCTTTCATCAATGCCATTGTAGATTATGAAGAAAATACGGAAGAGCCTAGCCTAGAAGATTATTTAGCATCTGTAAGTTTATTGTCGGACGTGGATAAAACAGAAGAGAATGAAGCAGGAGTTTCTTTAATGACGATACATGCTGCAAAGGGGCTGGAGTATAAAGTGGTCTTTGTAACTGGTCTAGAAGACGGTTTGTTTCCAAGCGGCAGATCTATTGACGAAAGAGAAGGATTAGAAGAAGAAAGAAGACTCTGTTATGTTGCAGTAACGAGAGCTGAAGAAAGATTATTTTTAACAGGGGCGCAGATGCGAAGAGTCTTTGGCGAGACCAAAATGACAGTCCCCTCAAGATTTATTAAAGAAATGGGAGGAACAATCGTGGAAGAGGAAACGAAAGAAACAACAGAAATTAATTTTAGAGAAAGTTATGGCGATTCAGTATCAACGATGAAAGCGTCGGTAAGAGATAACTTGCTGGGGGCTAAAACAGCCAAAAAGGTTGATCAAGATCTTGCAGATGAAGAATTTAAAGCCGGCGATCGAGTAGTACATAAAAAGTTTGGGGAAGGAATGGTTGTCTCTGTTACGGAACGAGAGGGCGGCGACGAACTAGTCATTTCATTTGAAAAGAAAGGAATTAAAAAGCTGAATAAAAATTTAGCTCCTATAAAGAGAATCTAATATGGAAAAAAGAATCCAAGAATTAGTAAAACAGTTGAATGATTGGAATTATCATTATTATACATTAGACGAACCGGTTGTTTCCGATGCGGAATATGATCGTTTATATGATGAACTAAAAATTTTGGAAAAAGAAACCGGGATTGTGTTAGAAGACTCCCCAACTCAGAGAGTAGGCGGGGAAGTGCTGGATAAGTTTGAAAAGCATGTTCATATAAACAGTCTGTACAGTCTCGACAAGGCTCAAAACGAACAAGCTATTAAGAACTGGATGGACCGTAATCTAAAGCTCCTTCGCCAGTATGAAGCAGAACATAATACCCGCTTGTCCGAAGTGGAGTATTTTGTAGAATTAAAATTCGATGGCTTAACGATAAATCTTACTTATGACGAAAGAAGACTTGTTATGGCAGCGACAAGGGGGAATGGGGTTGTAGGAGAAGAAATTCTCCCTCAAGTGAAGACGATCGGGTCCATTCCTATGAGAATCAATTATCCTGGATTGATAGAAATACAAGGGGAAGGTGTTATGCCTTTGTCCGCTTTGGCAAAGTATAATGAAGAAAACGAAATTCCCTTAAAGAATGCACGAAACGCCGCTGCCGGAGCCTTAAGAAATTTGGATTCAAAACAAACAAAGAAAAGAAATTTAACGGCCTACTTTTATAATGTAGGATATCGGGAAGAAGAATTCAAAACTCAGGAAGAGATATTCTCTTTCTTAAAAGAGAATCATCTAAAAGTGTATCCTTATGGAAAGCTTGTAAAATCCTTTGATGAATTAAAAGCAGCTATCGACGAGATTCAGGAACTTCGAAAAGAAATCGATATATTAACAGACGGGGCAGTTATAAAGATAAATGATATTGAGATACGAAAAATATTAGGCTATACCAATAAATTTCCCCGCTGGGCGATTGCTTATAAATTTGAGCCGGATGAATACTCCACAATTCTGCTTGATGTAGAGTGGAATGTAGGACGAACCGGAAAAATAACACCTACCGCAATTTTAGAGCCTGTAGAGATCGGAGATGTTACGGTTCAAAGAGCCACACTCAATAACTATGACGATATACTCCGCAAGAATGTAGCGATCAATGCTAGAGTATTAGTAAGAAGATCAAATGATGTGATTCCGGAAATATTAGGAACACTTGAAGATAATCGTGTTACAAGGGCTATTCCTATGCCTGAGGTCTGTCCTTCCTGCGGGACAGAGATTATAAGAGAAGGAGTTCATATATTCTGTCCAAATTCTCTTTCCTGCAAACCCCAGCTGGTCTCCAGAATGGTTCACTTTGCATCTAGAAATGCAATGGATATAGCAGGATTAAGCGAAAAAACTGTTCTAAAAATCATAGAAGTGTTAAATGTTAGAGAATTAAGCGGAATATATGAGTTGACCTTGGAGGATCTTTTAAAGCTGGAAGGCTTTAAAGAAAAGAAATCTCAAAATCTCCTTGCAGGAATAGAAAGAAGCAAAGAGACAACACTTGCAAAGTTTTTATATGGGATAGGGATCCCCCATGTAGGAATAAAGACTTCAGAAGATCTGGCAAAAGTTTTTTCGAACTTAAAAAGTTTGAAAAATGCTACGGAAGAAGAACTTGTTGAACTTCCAGATATTGGTTCCATTGTCGCAGGAGAGATTGTAAAATTTTTCCATGATGATCGGATCATAGAAGGGATAAATCACTTATTGGAACGTGGAATTGTTTTTGAAAAAGCAGCCAAACAGGAAACAAAAGAGTCGATAGCAGATAAGAAATTTGTATTAACCGGATCCTTAAAATCTTATACACGAAAAGAGCTTGAGGATATAATCACAAATGCAGGGGGAAAGACCAGCTCTTCGGTGTCGAAAAATACAGATTTTGTTATAGCAGGAGAAAATGCAGGAAGCAAACTTGCAAAGGCTCAGGAGTTGGGCGTACCAGTAATATCAGAAGAAGAATTTATCGAAATGTATTCTAAAGCATAAAAAGAAGTGTTAGGAAATCTAACACTTCTTTTTAAGTCAATAATTTATTTTTCAATAATCCACATTTGTTTGCTTGGTCCAAACACCATTTCTTCTGAATAAAGATTGCTTTTTGAACGATACGCAGGATCGTTGACAGCGATTTGTCCATCGACTTCATCTGTAAGAAGGATAAAATGTCCATACTGTGTCCAATAGCCTCCCATGCTACTATTCACACTATTCACTACTAATTTTCCTTCTTTCAATGCTTTCACTATTTCATCTCTAGAGTTGGTAGCTGTAGCTTTTAAACCATATTGATCTGCGGCATCAAAGAAGAACTGCCATAAGGTACCATTGTTTCCTGGCATAATATTGCCTGTTTTTGCAGATAAGTCCGCCATTTCAATAGGACTGATGTTCTTATCCAGCAAAGTAGAAGCTGCCATTGCCATAACGGTAGGGCCGCATCCTGTGTTGATTATTGTGCCGAATTCGCCTTCGCCATATGGATAACTGCGATAAGGCTCCTCCGCTTGATTAAAATAAACAGCATTGTTCAAATATTCTCTTTGTTGAGTAGAAACAGATTCTTGCTGAATCGGCTGATTATATTCAGACGCTGCTGCACTTGAGATAGGTAAAAAGAGGCCTTGAGTCAAGATTAAGGCGGTCAATAATTTTTTACCGGTGTTGCGTGTAAAATTCATATTTATTCATCCTCCAATTCAAGAGTTAAGTATACCACAATTGTAAGAAAAATAAAAAGCAAACCAGGGTTAAAATATAAACATATACCGTTAATGTAAAAATATTCCGAACTAATTCCCTGAATAATGGGAGGGAGACTTCTATGAAAAAAAATTAATATTTAAGAAGATCAATTATGTTTCAATCATAATTATATAGGATGGTGTACTGTGTTATAATATATTTTATACTGTTAAAAGGAGTTTGTGACATGATAAATAAAGAAGAAGTAATTCGAATTTATGATTTAGCTCATTTAAATTTAGAGGAAGACCGTGTTGATATTTTAGCTGAAAAATATACAAAAGTATTAGATTTTGCAGAATTAATAATGGAAGTGGATACAACTGATGTGAAGCCTTTGGAAATGATCCAAGAAGAGAAGGCAGTATTCCGTGAGGATATACCAGAAGAAAGTTTAGATCGGGAAAAAGCGTTAGAAAATGCAAAAGATCGAGAATATGGATATTTCAGACTAAAAAAAGTTATTGACTAGAGGTGGAGAATGGAAACAAGTTTATTAAGAGAAAAGCTGATTCATAAAGAAATTGATATTGATAAGTATTATTCAGAACTTTTCAAAAAAATAGAGGAAACAAAAGATCTTAATATTTTTATTACATTTGATAAAGATTTTGTATTGGAACAAATAAATGTTTTGAAGGAAAAATTGGAAAAGAATGAAACACCCGGCAGATTATTTGGAATTCCTATTACAATTAAAGATAATATCTTAACCGAAGGGCTGCGTACTACTTGCGCTTCAAAAGCATTAGAAGATTATATGCCTGTTTATAATGCTACTGTTATTGAACGATTAAAAAGCGAAGATGCGGTTATTATCGGAAAAACAAATATGGATGAATTTGCTATGGGCGGAGCTTCTGAAACTTCTTATTTCGGACCGACAAAAAACCCGTTAGATCCTAAATTAATTCCAGGAGGATCATCATCGGGCTCAGCAGCAAGTGTATCTACAGGTCTTGTGAACATCTCTCTCGGAAGCGATACAGGGGGATCTATCAGACAGCCCTCTGCATTTTGCAATGTGACTGGTTTTCTGCCAAGTTACGGTTCCGTATCCAGATACGGTGTAGCTTCTATGGCAAATACTTTAGATCAAGTAGGGGTTGTAGGAAAAAGTGTTGAGGATATTGTCACAACATTAAATATTATAGGCGGTCATGATTCTAAAGATATGACCAGCAGCCAAAAAGAGTCTTTAGATCTGCAGCTAAAAGAAGAATATACGTTGAAAGGCAAAAAAATCGGCGTGATCGATACAGAGGCTTTTCCAATCCATAAGACTGTAGTTGAAGATTATAATACTGCTATAGAAAGACTAAAGAGTTTAGGGGCGGAAATAGTTCCTATAGATTTCAAATATATAAAATATTCTACTCCTTTATATAATGTAATTATGTCCTGTGAAGTTTCCAGCAATCTTTCAAGATTTGACGGAATCCGCTATGGTTACTTGGCGCAAGATTATAGCACAACACGAGAACTCTTTGTAAAAACACGAAGCGAAGAGTTCGGCGAAGAAGTACAAAGAAGAATTGCTATGGGTACTCATTATTTAGCTGCAGAAAATGATCAGGCTATTTATAAACAAGGTTTAAAAGTGCGGAGATTATTACAGGAAGAATTTGAAGAGAAATTTAAAGAAGTTGATTTCATAGCAACACCAACATCAACAGATCTTCCCTATGAATTAGGTGCAAGAGCAGGAGATCCTTTAGCAGATTATGATGACGGAACATTTGATGTTCCTGTAAATTTAGCAGGCCTTTGTGCTATATCCCTCCCAGTACGAGAAGGAATTTCCGGAGCACTTCAAATTATCGGAAATCGAAGAGATGATGAAAATGTGTTAAATGCAGCATATTGTTTCGAGGGAGGTAAATAGGATGAGTTTAAAAACATTAATTGGATTAGAAATACATGTGGAGCTTGCGACAGAAACGAAGATGTTCTGCGGCTGTAAAAATGAATTCGGGAAAGCACCGAATACCAATGTTTGTCCTATCTGTCTAGGACATCCTGGTGCTCTGCCTGCTATGAATAAAACAGCTGTAGAGTATGCAGTTATGGCAGGGCTTGCCTTTGACTGCGAGATCAGAAAAGATTTCAAAATGGATCGAAAAAAATATTTTTATCCAGACTTAACGAAAGGATATCAAATAACCCAAGAAGATTTTCCCCTTTGCAGCAAAGGAAAAATTACCATAAAAACTGAGAATGGATCAAAAGATATAGGGATTCATAGAATTCATATCGAAGAAGATACAGGAAAGTCCATCCATAATGAAGAAGGCAATACGTTAATGGATTATAACCGCTGTGGAGTTCCTCTTATTGAGATCGTAACAGAACCGGATATGGAAAGTGCAGAAGAGGCTAGACAATTTCTAGATATTTTAAAAGAACGTATTAAGTATCTAGGTATTTCAGATGTGAAGATGGAAGAAGGTTCTCTTCGATGCGACTGCAACTTAAATGTCGTCGACAAAGAAAAGGGATTTAAAACGAAGATATCTGAAATAAAAAACATGAACTCTTTCAGAGCTGTTGAAAAAGCAATCGAATACGAAACAAGACGCCATTTTAAGATGGCTGAAGAAGGCGAAATCGGACATAAAGAAACAAGAAGATGGGTAGAAGATCCAGGACATACAGAAGTGATGAGAAGAAAAGAAGAGGGGAATGATTATCGTTTTTCAGTAGAAGGAGATATTCCTTTTGTTTCCTTGGAACAATCCTTCATCGATAAAATCGAAAGCGAACTTCCAGAACTTCCTCATGAAAAAATGAACCGATTTATTACCGAATATAAGATCGATGAATATGATGCAGATATTTTAACGCGTTCTAAAGCAGCTGCTGATTATTTTGAGCAGACAGCAGAGCTCGTAAAAGATCCAAGACTTGCAAGCAACTGGATTCTTTCAGATGTTTCTAGAAGACTTAATGAAGAAGAGAAAAGTTTCGAAACGATCGAAATTTCTCCAAAACAATTAGCAGATCTATTATTCCTCGTAAAAGATGGAAAAATAAACAATAATACTGCAAAAAAAGTTTTAAGAGCTATGTTTGAAGAAGGTGTGGAACCAACGAATTATGTGAAAGAAAAAGGACTTATTCAAATTACAGACGATTCTGCATTAAATGAAATTGTAGAAAAAGTTCTTTCTGATAACCTTCAGTCCATAGAAGATATTAAAAATGGAAAAGACAGAGCTCTAGGTTTCCTTGTTGGACAATGTATGAAAGCTTCTAAAGGAAAAGGGAATCCGCAGAAATTCAACGAATTATTACGCGAAAATATAAACAAGATGTAGGATGTGTAAATATGGCGACTGGCAAATTAGAAAATGAAACTCTTCAGGATATATTACAATCTATTTCCTTCCATCGAAAAGAAGTTTTAGTAGGCGCCGGGGTGGGACTGGACACGACACAGATCGACTTTGGTGAGAAGATCTGTGTTCTATCCACAGATCCCATTACAGGTGCAAAGGAAAATATCGGTTCTTTAGCTGTAGACATCTCAGTAAACGACACCTCCACTTCAGGTGCGGAAAATATCGGGGTTTTATTGACAATACTGGCTCCTGAAGGAACAACACCCCAAGATATTAGAGAAATCATGGCAGATGCTTCTAAGAGAGCCGAAGAACTGGAAATTGAAATTATAGGGGGACATACAGAAATTACGGATGCAGTTAACCGATTTGTCTTGTCTTCTACCTCTATTGGTATACTCGATAAAAAAGATCAGATTCCAGCGGATAAAATCCAAGAGGGGGATTCTGTTTACGTATCAAAATATATTGGAATAGAGGGAACAGCAATCCTTGCCCATGACAAAGAGGAAGAACTCAAAAACGTCATGACTCAAGAGGAACTTGATTATGCAAAGGGCTTATTAAAATGGATTTCTGTGCAAGATGATGCAAAATATGCCAAGAATAAAGATTTGTCTTATATGCATGATGTAACAGAAGGCGGTCTCTTAGGTGCCGTATGTGAAGCGTATCAGGGAATAAAAAAAGGCATTGAAATTGTCTGTGAAAATGTACCTGTGCTGGAGGTTACCAAAAAAATCTGCGATTATTTTAATATTAAACCATTTCGTCTTATTTCCAGCGGTTCTATGCTGATAATTTCTTCTGATGGATCTTTAGAAAAAAAGTTCGAAGGCTCAAATATTAAGTTAACAAAGATAGGGGTTGTCAAAGGGGACGAACCGATAATTATAACAGATGGAGTTTCAGAAAGAATCCTTCCTCCCTATGCAGATGAACTATACAAGGTGATATAAATGAAAAAAATTATTCTTGCGACCCATAATAAAGGGAAAGTTCGAGAAATGAAAGAGATTTTATCGAATCTGGATATTGATATCTTAACGAAAGACGATGCCGGAATCGATATTGATCCCGAAGAAAATGGTTCTACCCTTGAAGAAAATGCTTTGATAAAAGCGAAGGCTATCTATGCCATCAAGGAGATTCCTGTAATCGCAGACGATACAGGACTATTTGTAGAAGCTTTAAATGGAGCTCCTGGTGTCCGTTCCGCCAGATACGCGGGAATGGATGGAAATGATAGTGCTAATAGAGAAAAACTGTTAGATGAATTAAAGGATATCCATAACAGAAAAGCCTACTTTGAAACGGTTGTCTGTTTTATCGATTCGAAAGGCCATGAAACTTTTGCAAAAGGGCGCTGTTATGGTACTATAAATAGAGAAGAAGCGGGAGATAACGGTTTTGGTTACGATTGCCTGTTTACTCCTCAGGGGGAA
This sequence comes from Gallicola sp. Sow4_E12, assembly GCF_052116305.1. Lineage (NCBI taxonomy): Bacteria > Bacillati > Bacillota > Tissierellia > Tissierellales > Peptoniphilaceae > Gallicola > Gallicola sp. Sow4_E12. Next base: position 21,441 of record NZ_JBQKLI010000010.1, read on the forward strand.
AGCAGAACCTTTGCCGAAATGAGCGATGAAGAGAAAAACAAACTAAGCCATCGAGCAAAAGCGTTGAATCAGCTTCGAATATTATTAGAGGAGTATAAAGGATGAAAGTAGCAGTCATCGCCGACACCCATGGCAAATATGATCATTTGATTGAACCTTTAAAGGAATTAGATCTTAGTTATATTATTCATTTGGGCGATTTTGTTGAAGACGGTAAGATATTAAGTGAATTAACAAATATTCCCCTTATAATTGTAAAAGGAAACAACGACTATTTAGCCTATACAGAACCGGAAGAGTTATACACAACCATAGAAGGGAAATCCTTTTTTATCTCTCATGGACATCGCCTTGGTGTTTATAGAGGGCTGAATATGCTTTTGATAAATGCAAAAGAACATGGTTCGGATGTAGTTTTGTTTGGACATACTCATATGTACCACGAAGAAATGATCGACAATATTTTAGTTCTTAATCCAGGCAGCGCATCTTATGCTCGAGGCGGAGATAAAGAAAGTATTGCCATACTGGATTTAGATATATTGGAAGTACAAAAGATAGAATTCTAGGAGGAAGTTTATGACAATTTTATATTCAGATGATCTAGCGGAAAAGCTGGACGAAAGTATCAAGGGAAGAGTTGAGAAATTATCAAAAGAAGGAAATACACCCTGCTTAGCCATTGTAAGAGTTGGAGAAAATCCTAATGATATTTCTTATGAAAAAGGTTTGCTTAAGAAAAGCGATATCTACGGCATCGAAGTAAAACAAGTTTTACTAGATGCAGAAATCACTACAGAAGAATTAATTGCTGAAATTGAAAAATTAAATAGCGACGATCATGTAACAGGAGTTATTCTGTTTAGACCATTGCCAAAACATATCGATGATAAAGAAGTAGAAGAATCCTTAGACTATAGAAAAGATGTAGATGCAATGACTTCAAAATCTTTAGCAAAAGTTTTCCAAGGGGAAACGGACGGATTCCAGCCGGCAACACCTTATGCTTGTATGAAATTATTAGAAGCCTATGATATCGATTTAAAAGGCAAAAATGTTGCTATTATTGGCCGTTCCATGGTTCTTGGAAAGCCGCTTGCTATGATGATGCTTAATGAAAACGCAACAGTTACAATCTGCCACTCTAGAACAAAAGATCTTCCAGAAGTAACAAAAGCTGCTGATATCGTAGTTTCTGCAACAGGAAGAGCAAAATCTGTAACGAGAGACTATGTAAACCCAGATTCCATCGTTGTGGACGTTGGAGTAAGTGCGGATGCTGATGGAAAACTATCAGGAGATGCAGACTTTGAAGATTTAAAAGACTATGTAGCAGGAATTACTCCTAGAACTCACGGAATCGGAAAAATTACTTCTACTTTATTGATGGATCAAGTAGTCCAAGCAAAAGAAAAAAGTTTATAATCAATCAAAAACTGAGTCCTTTTGAAAGGACTCGGTTTTTTTGAATTAAAAACAGGAATCTGTTATAATCAGGGTTCGTTGCATATTATTAATAATATTTTTAAACTGGAGTGGAAAAAATGTAAAAGGAAGTGATTCAATTGAATAAAAATTATTTAAGAAATGAGAGCGCGATTTATAGAAAGATGAATGATCTTTTAATAAAAAAGGATTATGAAGGGCTGCAAAATGCGATTTCTGTATATAATCCCGTAGACATAAGAGATTATATAGAGGAATTGGATTTAACGGAAGCGATACTCGTATTTAGACTCTTAAAAAAAGAAGATGCAGTTGAAGTATTTTCCAAAATGGAAAAAGATGTAAAGTATCGTTTTTTAAAGGGGATGACCGACAGCGAAATCAAATACATAATCGATGAATTGTATTTTGATGACCGTGTAGACTTAATGGAAGAAATGCCGGCGGGAATTGTGAAGAATATCCTTCGAAATACAAATGAAGAAGAACGCAACTTAATGAATAAATTTCTAAAGTATCCAAAAGATTCTGCCGGATCTTTAATGACCATAGAATATGTAGAGCTTAAGGAATTTATGACGACGGAAGAGGCCCTTGAGATCATCAAAGAGACAGGTGATGATAAAGTTACAGTCTATACCTGCTATGTGACGAATGAGACGAAAAAACTTCTAGGATTTGTCACCCTTAGAAGAATTATAACCGCGCCATCGAAAACAAAAATTTCCGAACTGATGGATGAAGATGTTATTTCTGTTCATACACTGGACGATCAAGAAATCGTAGCAAATGTTTTTAACAAATATGGTTTCGTAGTAATGCCTGTTGTAGACAGCGAAGGAAGAATGACAGGAGTTATTACTGTAGATGATATTTTAGAAGTTATGGAACAAGAAGCTACGGAAGACTTTCAAAGAATGGCGGCTATGATCCCACAAGAAGAAGAATATCTGGACACATCCCCGTTCAAACTTGCGAAAAGCAGAGTTGCTTGGCTTTTAATTCTTATGATAACGGCCACCTTTACAGGCCAGATCATGAACCATTATAATACTTTAATTCAGTCTATGATTGTCTTAAATATGTTTATTCCGATGATTATGGATGCAGGGGGGAATTCAGGTTCCCAAAGTTCCACCTTAATCATTCGGGGGCTTGCTACTGGGGAAATTCATACAAGAGACTTTTTTAAGGTCATTTTTAAAGAATTTAAAGTAAGTATACTCGTAGGTTTCATCATTGCCCTTGTGAATTTTACTAAAGTATTGTTATTTGACAGAGTCCCTATGGATATTGCCCTGCTTATTTCAGTGACGCTTATGTTTACTATTACTGCTGCTAAAGTAATAGGGGGGATACTTCCTATAGCTGCTAAAAAACTAAAAATGGATCCGGCGATTATGGCAGGACCATTGATTACAACAGTAGTAGATACATTAAGCTTAATTATCTATTTTGAACTTGCATCTCATTTTATAAGAATTTAAGAATAAATTCATTCTATAATAAAGATGACAAAAGAGGTGAGAGAAATGCCAAATATATTCGTGATAGACGATGATCCTGGCATCTGCAGGATGATCGAGAGAGTTTTGATAAAAGAAGGGTATGGGGTAAAGATTCGAAATAACTGCAGCAACCTGCGCCCGGATGAATTTTCTAAGATCGATCTACTCCTTTTAGATGTAATGATGCCGGGAATCGACGGTTTTGAATTTTGTAGAAAAATACGAAAGGAAGTGGATATTCCCATTCTTTTTATCACCGCAAAGACAATGGAAGAAGATCTTTTGGAAGGATTTTCAAGCGGAGGAGACGACTATATTAAAAAGCCCTTTAGCATTACAGAGCTTAGAGCAAGAGTCGAGGCTCATTTGAGAAGAGAAAAGCGGGAAAAACAACACAGTTTTCAAAGAGGAGAATATCGTTTTGATATACAGGCGAAAGAACTGTTTATAGAACAGGATGAAGAGAAAATAATCTTAACAAAAAGCGAATACGATATCTGCGTGTTCTTAGCTAAAAACTGGGGGCAGGTATTTTCTTTAGAAAGAATTTTAGAATCCATATTTGGATACGACAGCGAAAGTGATATTTCTTCTATTCGTGTCCATATAAAAAACATTAGAAAGAAATTAATAAAATTTGATAAAAAGCCTATTGAAACCGTCTGGGGGGTGGGTTATAAATGGAAAAAAGAGGAGTAAAATTTAATCACCTATTTATAAGATATTTTGTATTATTAGGAGTTTTGATAGCCTTATGGGTAGCTTTCTTATTCTGGTTTTATGGATTTTCGAAATACCAAGGATATGCCAGCAGAGATCAAGCGAGTATCAATAAAGTTTTAAATGTAGAACCAGCATTTTTAAATCAAAGTCCTTTTGATCCTAGAGTATTACCAGAAAAGACTAAATATATCCTTTACGATGAAAGCGGAATGCCTACCACGACGAATATGGAGGATAAAGACTATTTGTACTATATAGAATTACCTATCGATTATTTTAAAAATAGAGGGTTAGAAGAATTTAGATCAGTAAGTTATAGTGGAAACAATGATCAGAGTATTCACATCTATACTTTAGATCAGGGTTACTTGCTTCTTGAAGTTTATGCTCCTTATATGATGACTGTTCCATTCTTAGCTTACAAAGATCTTCCAGCAATTCCAATTTTTGCGGCTTCTGGTTTTGCTGTGATCGTAATATTAATATTAATTTTTTCTAAGATTTTTAATCGAAAATTAAAAAAAGAAGTTTCGCCAATTATCAAAACGGTAAAAAAAATCGAAAAACAAAATTTGGATTTTATCCTTCCGATCTCTTCTATTCAGGAGTTTAATTCTGTTCTCACGTCTATTGATATCATGAGAAATTCTTTAAAGAACTCTTTGACAGAGCAGTGGAAAAAGGAAGAAGAACAGAAATTCCAGACAGCATCTTTAGCCCATGATATTAAAACACCCCTAACGGTAATCAAAGGGAATACAGAGCTGCTTTTAGAAGCTGAAAATTCGAATATGGACCAGTTGATATTAAAAGATATTCAAGAAAATTCTAGAAAAGTTGAAAATTATTTAGGTTTATTAGTGGGCGGCGGTTCTCCTCCAAAAGAGACAGAACAAAGCATGGAAGAAATTCATACTTCTGTATTTGTAGGGGAGTTAATGGAGGGGATGCATTCACTGCTCAGATCTCGAGATATTAAGGTCAAAATAATCAATAATAATGTAGAGGATTTTTACGGGAATCGTGAACTGCTTATTAGAGCATTGTCAAACATTTTAACAAATGCCGTAGAATTTACTCCACAAGGGGGAGAAGTCTCCTTTATACTAGAGAAAGAGGATCTTTATACAGAATTCATCGTAGAGGATCAAGGAGAAGGGTTTACAAAAGAATCCCTTGAAAAAGGAAAGCTTAAATTTTACACCCATGATAAAGAGAGAAGCGGCAAACACTACGGGATGGGTCTTTTTATAGCAGAGGAAATCGCTAAAAAACACCATGGAGAACTGATCCTAGAAAATCAGGAACATGGAGGAAGAGTAGTATTAAGAATAGAAAATAAATAAAAAACATATCGAAATAAAAAAGCTGCAGCCATTCATTGAACCGGCTGCAGTTTTTTGCTTTTCCAGATATCATTTTGATAATACATCAAGTTGCAAACAAATGCATAATGAAACATGGAAATCCTTTTGTTATAATCTAGCTAGAGAAAGAAAGATGAAACAACAAAGGAGTTCTATATGAAAGAGTATTTTTTACTAAATAGCGCGTATAAACATAAGGCAGGAAATATACCTGAAACAGATTTTTTCAAAGAGTTAAAAGTTCTAAAAAACGAAGAATTCGGACTGCAGTTTCTAATACGAAAAGACCATGAGTTTTATACAACGATTAACGATTATAAAGATATCTCTTGGAAAGGTTTAATCGACGAGTACCGTGTAGTAATAGAAGCAAGAGAAGAGAAAGGGAATAATTGCAATTCTTATTTTGAACTGCGGATCGCTGAGTATGCGGTGGAGGATCATGGGAATAATATAGCTGATATATTATCCGACAAAAGATCAAAGTTGTCGGAAACGAAAGACCAGCTTCTTTATATCTCTGGAAAGGTGCCGAAAGATTTTAAAGGGGAAAAGATTATTCTCGGCATAAAAGTTTATTATTCGAAGGAATATCTTCCAGAGGAAGTTGTATATGAAGAGGAGGTTGAGATTTCTATAGCTGATATTTCTATACCGGACATGAAAGACTCCTTATTTTATCTCGACCTGTGGCAGCATCCCTGTAACTGGGCAAGGGCCTATGATGTTCCTTATTTTAGCGAAGTGCATTTCGAAATTATCGATCATTATCTAGAAGGAATGGGAAAACTAGGACAAAAGGTTTGTGATCTTATCATTTCAGATTTTTCTTGGGCAGGCCAGAGATGTTATCAAGTAGAAGAGAATCATAATAATTTATTTGAACTTAATATTGTAAAAGTATGGAAAAATATTGAGGGTAAAATAAATTGCGACTTCACTGCGTTTGACCGCTTTATCTCCTTATGCGAAAAACACGGGATCTCTCAAGAGATCAACCTTTTCGGGATCCTTGGAAACTGGGATCGTGTTGATTTCGGGAATCCTTTAGAAGATTATGAAGACCCTATCCGTATCTCCTATTATGATGAAAAAAGTGAGTCTTATAAGTGTTTTACTTTAAGAGATGAAGTGAAGGAATATCTAGCAATTGTCTTCCATCATCTAGAAGATCTAAAACTATGGGATAAAACTCTTATCATGAGTGATGAGCCTAACAATACAAAACTTTTTCAAGAAGCGATAAAGCTTTTTAAGGAAGCGGCTGGCGGGTTAAAGATTGTTCTAAAATGTGCCATCCATAATCAGGAATTTTTTGAAAACAATGATGAATATATCCACTCTATTTCTCTTAGCACCTGCGAGCTGGTTCATAATTTGAAAGACCTTGAAAGATTGAGAGCAGAAGTTATAGAAAAAAACGGAAAATTAACCTGGTATTCCTGTTGTTTTCCTAAAAATCTGAATATATTTTTAGAATCGCCTCTTATCGAATCCCGTATAAAGGGCTGGTTTACTTATTTTATGAATGTAGATGGTTTTTTAAGATGGTCTTTCGGTATTTGGCCGGGGGATGTTTTTAATGATGCAAGTTATAAAAAAGAGAAATGGACAGCGGGGGATATGTTCTTTGTCTATCCTGGGAAAAATGGATATCCTTTAGCATCCATCCGAATGAAAAATTTCCTTTATGGGCTTCAGGATTTTTATCTATTAAAAGAGGCAGAAAACAGTATCAACGCAGATAGAATCCGCTCAGGGCTTAAAGAAATCCTTGGAAAAAAAGAAGAGATGAATTATATAAATGCCTTAGAAGTAGAACTTCATTATTCACTGGAATATGAAAAATATATGAATTTTAGAAATTCTTTAATAGAAAAAATAGCGGAGAAATAAGATGAATGCATTAGAAAAAGTAGCTGAAGCTGTTTATAATATGGATGAAGATCGGATAGAGATCCTGATTCAAGAGGCGATAGACAGCGGAATTTCTACTGTAGATATTTACGAAAAGGGTTTAAGCGCCGGAATGGTTCAAGTTACTAAATTATATGAAGAAAATAAATACTATATACCAGAAGTGATCGTATGTGCGGATACTTTAAATAAAGGGGTTCAATTTTTAAAAGGTAAAGGCATACAAAAGGAAAGCCAAGGACCTAAAATTATTTTAGGAGTTGTAGAGGGGGATCTTCATGAGATCGGTAAAAATATTGTAAAAATCATGATGGAAGCTTCGGATTTTAGAGTGGTTGATATGGGTTTGAATGTAAAAGCCGAAGATATTGTAGAAAGAGCCATAGAAGAAAAAGCGGATATTATCGCTCTATCTACAATGATGACCACAACGATGGAGGTTATGAAAGAAACAGTAGATCTTATGAAGAATAAAAATATCAAAGATTCAGAAAAACCTAAGGTCATCATAGGCGGAGGATGTATCAGTCAAAAATATGCTGATAAAATCGGTGCTGACGGCTATTCCAAAAATGCGATGGAAGCCGTTCAATTAGTCCGCAGTTTAATGGAGGAAAAGTAGATGCATTGGCGCAAGATGTCTTTACTGGAGTATATTAACAGTGAAAAAAGAGGATTCTTTTTGCCGGATATGGCAACAAACGGTTTAGAGCTTGTAGGATATACGGCTTACGAAGTTTACGAGGACCCTTTAAAACAGCTGGAACTGGCACAGAAAATGAATGAAGTCTTCGAATCGGATTTTATCTACTCTTTATGCGACGGGATTATATTTTGTGAAACGATAGGTTCTGAAATTCTAAAACCGGATTATGATTTCCCAAGTGTAATCAGCCATCCAATACAAAGAAATGAGGATTTACTGAAACTTGAAGTTCCTGATCCTTTTTCTTCAGGACGAATGCCCGTTAATTTAGAAAGTTTAAAGCTGATATCAGAGCATATCAATAAACCGCTCTATGTTTCTATTCAAGGTCCTTTCACCTTAGCGATCCAATTAGCGGGAGCCACTCATCTGCTTCGTTCTATTGTAAAGAATCCGGAATTTGTGGAAAGAATTTTAGACTTTACGACGGAAACGGTGCTTCGATATGCAAAAGCGGTTGAAAAAAGCGGCGCCCAATATATTTCTATTTCTGAGCCAGGCACTGTAACATTAAGTCCCGACAATTTTATAAAATATGTTATTCCAAGAGTTAATTCGATCTTTGACCGTCTTAAATGTTGGAAAGGGATGCATATCTGCGGAGATACTTCACATTTTCTAGATCTTATGCTTGAATGCAATCTCCATGCAGTGAGTCTCGATCAGATTATGGATTATGAAAAGGTAATAGAAAGAATACCTGATGATATTGTCTTAATCGGAAATTTAGATCCGATTCAGTTGATCGGAAGAGGTACTGCAGAGGAAATAGAAAAAGAGACAAAGGAACTGAATCATAAAATGAATCCTTACCGTAATTATTTATGTGCCTTTGGATGCAATTGTTTAAATGATACTCCTGTTGTGAATCTGCAGACGGCGATTAAAACTGCAAGGAGATCGATTAAGAAATAGGGAGATAGAAAAATGGATAAGTGCTTAAGTAAGATTTATTCTGAAGATTTTAAAAAAGATATCGTTCTCAACTTAGAAGAGCAAAGAGAGACCATAAGCAGATTTTTAGGTTATAAGAATCGTGAAATTCCAGTTATAATCGAAAAAAAGATACAGGAAGAAATAAACACCGTCTATTCTCTTATAGATATTGATTTTGATTATATCATTGAAGACAGGAGAGCTTTTCTTATATATACAGTGGGAGATAAGATTCAAGATAAAATCAATCAGTATACGAAGGAATCAGAAGCGATAAGAGGCTTGATACTGGATAAAATAGCAATTGTTATATTAGATGAAATCAACTCTCAACTTATAAAAGTCATAGAGAGACAAACGGGACTTTTTGCTGTAAAAGAAAACTATCCCGGATCCTCTTCCTATCCTTTAAGTAAACAAAAAGAGATTTATGAAAAGATGAAGAATATAAAGAGCATCGCTATAGGTGATTCTTTTCAGCTGTATCCGATTAAATCTGTAGCTTTGGAAATCGAACTGGGCAGGAAAACTGAAAAATATTCTAGATGCGAAGAATGCAGCGGTTGTGATTTTAAAGAAGTTTGAAGAGATCTAGCAGCGATCTATTATAACGACAGAGAGCTTTTTTATAAAAAGGTAAGGAAAAACCAGGATTCTCTGTATGAGAATATGTACTATATTCTAAAGGAACTTAAAGATGAACTAAGGGAAAAATATCTTCAGAAAAAAATCGATTTAGAAATATTTCAAGATTCGATAACGGACATTGATATATGGGCGAAGGATTATTATAAAAAATACGGTAAAGTCGGTATTCGAGAATTTCAATGGCTGGAACTGACGATGGATATGAGAGTCTTCAAACTAGGCCGGCTTCAATTTGAAAAAATAGAAGATCCTGAAGCGGAAGCATATCTTGCAAAGAGGGGAATTGTAAAAAATGCAATCCAGTTAAACGTTCATATACAAGAAGGCGGCCCTTTGGATTTTAGAGAATGCCAGAAATCCTATAAAAAAGCAGCTAAGTTTTATGATAAGTTTTATAATTTTGATTGGATAGCTTTTGTGTGCGACTCTTGGCTGTTGAATCAAGAGTTGAAAGATATGCTTCCAAGGAATTCGAATATTATATCGTTTCAAAAACAGTATCACATTATCAGCGAGAAAAGAAGGAGCAGACAGTTTGAAGAACGGGTATTTGGTACAATCAAAAATAATCCGTTAGAGTATAAAGCGAGAACTTCGCTTCAGAAAAGAGCGAAGGAAGTTTTGATCAAGAAAAGATCTCTTGGCATGGCGAAAGGCATCTATATAATCTCAAAAGAGGAGCTGCTTCATAGATAAAATTTAGTAATAATTCCTATCATACTCTGCTGCAGGATTTGTCTTAGATAGGCCAGCTTAATAAGAATAGTTAAAAAGCAAAAGCGTATAATTCTGTGTCAGAATTTTTTGCGAGTGTAGATAGAGTTGGAAACAAGCTCTACTCTATGGATATTATTAAAAGAAGCTGAAAAAATTTTTAAAAAGAAAAAAGCATTTAACTCCTATAAAAGGGTTAAATGCTTTTTTCTAATAAATAACCTAAACGTTTTAGTTTTAACTCGACTTCATCTAAAGTATCTTCATTCTCTGCAGTAATGGTATGATAGTGATAATTTTCTGTAAGATTTTTCAAAGGTCTGCTGATACCGGAATCCAGTGTAGCCATGAAATTTTTCACATCTTTTCTAGAGCGTATATTCATATCGACACGAATAGTACCGTATACTTTATGGTTTACAAAGACATCTTTTACAACAGCTCCTAAATCTACGATTGTATTTAGTTCTTCTTCGATATCTTCATCTTCGTGGGAGAGTTTTAAGATTCTTCTGCAGTTATTTTCATCGACTAATTTGTAACCTCGATTTGTTGAGAGGATGGGATGTTCTTCTGCTTTCAGTATAGCTATATCCTGAACTATAATTTGTCTGGAAACATCGAATATTTTTGCTAATTCTGTTCCAGAGATCGGTTTTGTGCGTCCCTCTAATATTTTAAGGATTTCTATTCTTCTATCGACTGTTTCGTTCATACTATCACCTTTTCATTCTTTTTATTTATTTCATCTAATTCATAAGAATAGAATATGAGAACTATATTGTTTGATTTCAATCTTAATATCTAGAGAGAAATCTGTCAATAAAGGTTGTGGAAATAAGCCTAGAAACTTTATAGCAAGGCTCTATTAGGGTATAATAGAGTTAAAATACCCAGGAGGTAATATATGACATTAAGACAATTATCGCAACCAAAAGAGGGCGACAAGATCGCTACTATTAAAACGAATAAGGGAAATGTAGAAATCCTTTTATTTCCAGAAGCAGCCCCTAAAGCTGTAGAAAGCTTCATCAGCCTTGCAAAAAGCGGTTACTATGATGGAGTTGTTTTCCATCGAGTTATACCAGGTTTTATGATTCAAGGAGGTGATCCTACAGGTACAGGAAGAGGAGGCGAAAGCTCTTTCGGGTCATCCTTTGAAGACGAATTCGACATGGATTATAGAAATCTTTATGGAGCTCTTTCGATGGCTAATGCAGGTCCTAATACAAATGGAAGCCAGTTCTTTATTGTGACTGCAGATTCTGTTCCAGGGGATGCGATTTCTCAAATGAGAGATCTTGGAGTTGAAGAAGGCTATCCGGAAGAAGTAGTGGATGCTTATGAAAAACTTGGAGGAGCCTACTGGCTTGATTTCCGCCATTCAGTTTTTGGACATGTTTTAGAAGGAATGGATGTTGTGGAAGCTATCAGCAAAACAGAGCGTGATGGAAATGATAAACCTTTGGAAGATGTAATTATTGAAACTGTAGAAATTGAAGAAAAATAATACTATAAAAAAGAAACGAAATTTTCGTTTCTTTTTTCATGAAGAAATAAAAAGGAGATCATATGAAAGTAATCTTGATTAATGGAAGCCCACACAAAAATGGATGCACTTATACTGCATTAAAAGAAGTAGCGGATACTTTAGAAAAAAGACATATAGAAACGGATATTCTTTATCTTGGACAAAAACCGATCGCCGGCTGTACCGCCTGCGGCAAATGCGATGAAGAAGGGATCTGCACCTTTGACGATCATGTTAATATTATTATACAAAAGATGAATCAGTATCAGGGGATTGTAATAGGATCTCCTGTCTATTACGGAGGTCCTACAGGTCAGATTTGTTCTTTTATGGAAAGGTTATGCTACGCAGGAGGCAAGAAACTGGAAGGCATGATAGGGGCTTCTATAGTCACCTGCAGAAGGGGAGGGGCGACTGCGGCTTTCGACCGGCTTAACAAGTATTTTCAAATGAACAATGTACATCTGGCAGGATCCCAGTATTGGAATATGGTTCATGGTACAAACCCGGAAGAGGCAAAAAAAGATCTAGAAGGGCTTCAGACTATGAGGACCTTAGGGGAAAATATGGCATGGCTGCTGCAGTCCATAGAAGCAGGCAAAAATGATGTTAAAAGTCCAGAATACGAGAACAAGTACTATACGAATTTCATAATGGAATAAATGATTTTGATAATTGTCCATCACGATATAAAGATTTATTTAACTCGCTAATCTTTTTCTGATTTGCTATAGTTTAGGTGGTTTACAGAAGAAAAAGTTAAGTTAAGGAGTGAATTATGAAAAAGAATTTATCATTGCCGGAAAAATTTGATGAATATATTGATACAAGAAAACAGAGCTTTATAACAGCTATGGAATTTAAAGAACAAGGTGGAAAACTTGCTGGATATCTTTGCTCCTATACTCCGAATGAAATTATGGATGCAGGTGGTATCGCCAGCGTTGCCCTTTGCGGTACAAGCAACGAACCGATAGCCGATGCAGAAATCGATCTGCCTAAAAATCTTTGCCCGCTGATAAAATCAACCTATGGGTTTGCGAAAACAGAAACTTGTCCTTTTACATATTTCTCGGATTTAATCGTGGGAGAAACTACTTGCGATGGAAAAAAGAAAATGTATGAGCTTTTAGGGGATCTAAAGGATGTTCATGTGCTTCATTTACCACAAGGAACAGATAGACCTCATTCGAAAGAATCATGGTATCAGGAATGCCAGTATTTTAAAGAAGTACTGGAGAAAAAATTCGATGTTGAAATATCAGAGGAAGATCTAAGACAGGCCGCCGTTAAACGTAACGAATTACGGAAAGCTCTTATCGAAATGTTTGAAATACAAAAAGCGGAGCCTCCTATGGCAGTGGGAACAGATATGCTTTTGGAAGTGATGAAGGGTACATTTTCCTTTAAGCTAGAAGATCAAATAGCAGCGATCCGAAAGTTCACGAAAGAGGCAAAGGAGAAGTACGAAAGAGGAGAGAGACCTGTATCCATAGATGCGAAGAGAATTTTAATAACAGGCTGTCCAATGAGCGGAGTCATCGAAAAAATAGGCGGTCCTATTGAAGCGAATGGCGGAGTAATTGTTTATAAAGACGATTGTGGCGGAGAGAGAACTCAAATGCAGATGGTCGATACTGAAGCAGAGGATATTATGCGGGCTATATCCGATCGTTATCTTGAGGTAAACTGCTCAGTTCTTACACCGAATGATGGAAGAATGGATCATACTTTAGAAGCCATTAAAGAATATAAGGGAGATGGCGTCATCGAAGTAATCCTTCAAGCTTGTCATACTTTTAATATTGAAGCGACGAAGATGGAAAGAGCTGTAAGAAATGCAGGGATTCCTTATATGAAATTAGAAACAGATTATTCTACAGCGGACAGTGGACAAGTAGATACTCGTATTGCAGCATTTATTGAGATGCTCTAAAATAAAAAAACATTTCGGGAAAGCACCTGTTTATAGGTGTTTTTATCGAACTATGATTTAAATCATAGTTTTGCTTCTCTTATTCTCTTATACTTAGGTTATAATGTTAGTGAATGATAACTTAAAAAGGAGTTAACTCTATGGAAATGGAAAATTACCTGCCCAAAACAGACAACAAGAGATTAGAAATTATCTTTGAAATCAGCAATAGATATAATAGAAGAGAGATTACAGAGGAAGAAGCAAAAGAAGAATTGCTAAATAAAGCAGGCAAAATCAAGCCTTATGAAATTGCTTTGGCAGAACAGCAGTTAAAGCATATCGATGACGATGAATGCCAAAAAGAAGACATCCAAAGGATGCTTAATTTGTTTAAAGGAATTATGGATACAGATAGGCCGGATCTTGATAAGAATCATCCGATAATGTGTTATTACAGAGAAAATGATGTGATACGAGAAATTATTTCTTCCATCGAAGATTTAGTTCAATATCCAGTGATTAAAAATCAATGGTATGAAATCTATGATAAATTAGATGAAATTAAGAAACATTTTTCACGGAAACAAAATCAGCTATATGCTACATTGGAAAAGAAAGGTTTTGACCGGCCGACGACTACGATGTGGACTTTAGACGATTTTGTTCGCGATGAAATAAAAGAAGCCAGAGATTTATTAGATGAAAATCAGGAAGAAGAATTTATTAAACTTCAAAATACGATTATAGAAGATCTAAAAGATTTATTGCAAAAGGAAGAATCTGTACTGTATCCTACTGCTTTATCGATGCTTTCTGGTGAAGACTTTAAACAGATGGCTGAAGGAGATAAAGAAATCGGATTTGCATGGATTGAAGTGGAAAGCAGCACCAATAAACAGCCGGAAAAAGAGGAAAAAAATCTAGACTCGCCCTTTGCTAAGGATTTAGCTTCTTTATTAAGCAAATATAATATCGGATCGGAAAAACCAGAAGAGCTTGACGTAGCAACCGGAAAGCTTTCTCTTGAACAAATCAATTTAATTTTTAAGCATCTGCCGGTGGATTTATCCTATGTAGATGAAAATGAACTTGTACGCTTTTATTCAGATACAAAACATAGAGTGTTTCCTCGAAGCAAAAATGTTATAGGCCGAAATGTGAAAAACTGCCATCCGAGAGCAAGCGTTCATATCGTGGAAGAAATCCTAAAGAAATTTAGATCCGGCGAAGAAGATACAGTAGAATTTTGGATTAATAAAGAAGATGTATTTATCTACATTCATTACACAGCTGTGAGAGATGAAGAAGGGCGATTCAAAGGTGTTCTAGAAATGATGCAGGATGCTTCTCATATACGAAAGCTGGAAGGTTCGCAAACACTACTGAATTGGGGCGGCGACTCTCATAAGAATGTTAAAAAGGATGAAGAAAATACTGAAATCTCTGGGAATTTATCAGCGGATACTATTAATGAAAATACAAAATTAAAAGAGCTTTTCCAGCAGTATCCAAAATTAAGAGAGGAAATGGAAGATATCCACCCGGCGTTTTCAAAGCTTAAAACCCCATTAGCAAGAATAATGGTGCAAAAAGCAGATATAAAAATGATGAGCAAAAATACCGGCATGGATTTGCAGGAATTAATAGCTGAGATTAAAAAGAAAATCAGCAGATAGTAGATACAAATACATTTAGTGTTATAGATATAATTTCCAGAGCAGTTTGTACTGCTCTGGTCTTTTGTTTTATAAAAAAGAATGTTTTTGAGAAAGCTTTTTTATGTTAAATTAAGAGTGGCAGAAGTTTAAAAATGAAGACACATAATAGGAGGAAATATGTCTATTAAGATGATTGTTACAGATCTAGACGGGACCCTGATGGGAACAGATCATTTAACCATATCTCAAAGGAATAGAGAAGCCTTCCAAAAGGCGTCAGAGCAAGGGATAAAAATTGTAATTGCAAGCGGAAGAACCCTTTCCATCATGGGAGATGTTATAAAACAGCTCTATAAAGTAGACTATGCCATTGTTTCAAACGGGGCAGGGATCATTGATGTCTCTACGAAAAAAGAGATTTATAATAATGGCCTAGAATATGACACTCTGAAAAAGCTCACTGGATTGATTGAAAAATACGGCGGCGGATATGAAATATACGCTGAGGGAGAATCCTATATGCTGGAGGATTCATTAAATCATTTTGTAAATCCAGAATTATCAGATGAATTTATGAGAAAATTAAAGAAGGCGATTCATCCGATTCAGTCTGTGGAAGAATTGAAAAATCTTCAAATAGAAAAAATAAATGTTCTAGATGTGGAGGAAAAAGAGAAAGAATTCTTGTTCCTAGAGTTAAAAGATTTTAATGATATAGAAATGACTTCTTCGATGCCAGGTAATCTAGAAATCAACGGCTCAGGAGTCCATAAGGGAAAGGCACTTCAAGCTTTGTGCGAAATTCTTGGCATTAAAGACACTGAGGTAATGGCTTTTGGCGACGGTGGCAACGACGTAGAGATGCTTCGTTGGGCAAAAAGAAGCTATGCCATGGGAAATGCTTCTTATGATGCGAAAGAAGCAGCTCGTTTCGTTACCAAAACGAATGGAGAAGATGGTCTAGCTATAGAAATCGAAAAAATCTGGGCGCCAAAAGAATAATAAAATAGAAAAAGTATCTGTAATAAACCAACGGAAATATTATATTTGTTTTATTTTTTTCGCTGGCAATTCGGACAGAGTCCTCTAAGTTCTAAATGATGGCTGGCTATTTGATAGCCGGTCATCTTTTCTAAGGAATCTTTCCATTCTGCAATCGGACAATTTTCTATGGGAACAACAGCTTTGCATTCTGTACAGATAAGCTGATGCTGGTGATTTTCTTGTAATTTTTGATAATATAATACTCCGTCTATTTCAGCAACTTTCTGGAGAATATCATTATCTAAGAAAATATTTAAGGTCCTATAAATAGTGGACAGATTTATCGGGTTTTGATCCATTAAATCTTTATTTATATCTTCGGCAGAAAAGGGGTCTCTTCTTTTGTTGATATATTTTAAAATCGTAATCCGATTCTTAGTAGCTTTTAAGTTTTTCTTTTTTAAATAATCTTTCAATTCTGTATTCATAAATACTCCTTCATGTTCATTGACAATAATTATAAAGTATTTTATAATTAAACGCAAATGAGAATTATTTGCATTAAAAAACAGGAGGAAATAATGAAAAGAAAAAATCTTATCGTCATAGCGCTTGTATTGGCATTTGTTTTAAGTGCTTTCCAAACAACTGGTAAAAAAGAACAGAGCAGTACTACAGATTCCGGAAAGGTGATATACACATCATTTTATCCCTTAGAATATATGACTAAGAGGATAGCGGGAGATAAATTTACAGTTAAAAACATCATGCCTGTTTCAAGTTCTGTTCACGGCTGGGAGCCTTCTGCGAAACAAATCGCTGATTTAACGAAGGCAGAGGCTTTAATTATTAATGGAGCAGGTTTGGAGAGCTGGCTTGAGAAGTTTAAAGATTCTCAGGAAAATCTTAATATCATCGATACTTCAAAAAACATCGATCTTATTTCAGGAAAAGAAGAAGCTCATGATCATGAAGAGGAAGAAGAACATGGCCATGAAGAGGAGGCGCATGGCGATCATGCACATGAAGAGGGACACAATGAGGAAGAACATTCTCATGGAGATCATGATCCGCATTTTTGGATCAGCCCGAAAGAAGCATCTATTCAAGCCGACAATGTTTATAATGCATTGATTTCCTTAGATAAAGAAAATGAAAATTATTTTAAAGAAAATTATGAATCATTAAAAAATGATTTAAACGCGTTAGATCAAGAATATACAGAAAAATTATCGCATTCAAAAATTAAAAAGATGATAGTTCCTCACAAAGCTTTTTCTTACATCGAAAGAGATTATGGAATCCAACAGATCCCTTTATCTGGAGTTCATGGAGAGGGCGGTCTTGATATGGCTAAGATGAAAAATATTATAGAAGAAGCAAAGACACAAGGGATAACGGATGTGTTGTATGGAGAAGGATCATCTTCCGAAACTGCAGAGGCAATCGTAAAAGAAACTGGTGGAAAGTCTATCCCTATTTATTCACTTGAAGGAATTTCCCAAGAACAAGTCGATGCAAAGGAAGATTATATTTCACTTTTAAGAAAGAATCTAGAGCATTTTATAGAAGCGACGAATTAGGAGGTCTATGGAAAAGATAATTCATATTCAAAATTTAAATTTTTCATATAATGAATCCCCTTTATTAGAAGATATCAGCATGGATCTGTATGAAGGGGATTATGCTGCCATTATTGGTCCTAACGGTTCTGGTAAGAGTACGTTTATTAAATTGATCCTAGGAGAATTAAAACCGGATACAGGAGAAATTCTGATTAAAAGAGGAAAAGAGAAAATAAATTCAAAATTAATAGGATATGTTCCTCAGATGAATAGAGAGTCTACTGTAGCTTTTCCTATAACGCCTCTGGAAGTAGTATCCTTAAATTTGTATAAAAAGAATAAACTGCTGAATTTTATTTCTAAGAAAGATAAGCAACGAGCAAAATATGCGTTGGAAATGGTGAATCTTACAGATAAAATGGATTATAATTACAATCGTATGAGCGGAGGGGAACAGCAGCGCGTCATGATTGCCAAAGCTTTAGTGAATAATCCTGAGGTGCTCATATTCGATGAACCTACAGCAGGAGTAGACAAGGAAAGCAAAGATACATTATTTGAAATACTGGATCATTTAAATAAAGTTCATCAAAAAACAATCTTAATCGTCACACATGAACTGGATTATATGAAAAAACATCTCAATCGTATTTTCGAAATTTCTTATAAAAAATTAGATGAAAGGACGGATTTGCTTGATGGAGATTTATAGTTACGAGTTTATGAGAAAAGCAGTGCTGGTTGGACTGCTCATTTCATTAATAATTCCATGTATAGGGACAATTATGGTAAACAAGAGAACATCCATGATGGGCGATGCTTTATCCCATGCATCCCTAGCAGGGGTTTCTATCGGGTTGATTGCCGGCTGGAATCCTATTGCAGGGGCTGTTGCCGTTTGTCTCTTAGCTGGATTTTCAATGGAAAGACTGAGAAGGAAATTTCCCAGAGGCTCGGATCTTTCCACTGCAATTATTATGAGTACCGGGATTGGATTAGCTGGTATATTATCCGACTTTGTTCCTGGTACTTCAAATTTAGAATCTTTTATGTTTGGAAGTATTGTTGCCATACCAAACTCTGAGTTTTTTCTTATCCTTGCGATATCCTTTGTGGTATTAGCGGTATATGCATTACTATATCAAGGTCTTTTGTATATCGTTTTTGATGAACAAGGTGCAAAACTTGCAGGAGTGTCTGTAAATGGAATCAATACTGTTTTTACTTTGATTACGGCATTGACAGTAGCTGTTGCCTCCCGTGCTGTAGGAGTTCTTATGATATCCTCTCTTATGATTCTTCCAGTGGCATTATCGATGCGGATTTCCAAGTCCTATAAAAGCACTGTAACTACAGCGGTGATACTTGCTGTAATCTATACCATGGCCGGAATACATATCTCTTATTTTCTGGGCTTAAAGCCAGGAGGAGTTATTGTGCTCTTGGGAGTGGCGGCATTATTGGTTCAGTTTGTTTTTGAAAAGAGAAAATAAAGAAATATTCTTAAGAAGAAGATCATACCTTCTTCTTTTTTTAACAAAAAACACACCACATTCCTCCACATTATAGAAAAATCGTTAAGAAACGGCTTGAAATACAGGAATAAACATAGGTTCTGAATTTATGGTCCGCTTGTAAAAATGGGCAATATTCAGTAATATAATAGTAGTGGAGTGAAGTGGGGGAAAGTAGAGCGAAAAGGCGGGGGTTGAATTGTTCATTGGCGAATATATACATACAATAGACACAAAAGGCCGCCTTATTATGCCAGCAAAATATCGAAAAGATTTGGGAGCCTCTTTCCACATTACAAAAGGAATGGACCACTGTTTATTCGTCTATCCTGAAGAAGAATGGAAAAACTTTGGGGAAAAAATATTGAACCTTCCCGTATCAGTAAGAGAGGGAAGAGCGATACAAAGATTATTCTATTCTGGTGCAATGGAAGCTCAATTGGATAAACAAGGAAGAGTGCTTCTTCCTCCTAATTTGAGAGAATATGCTGGAATCGATAAAGAAGTAATACTAATTGGTGTTGCAACTCGAATTGAGATATGGGATTTAGAAAGATGGAGCAACTACTCTACAGCAGAGGAAATGGATTACGATTTATTAATGGAAAAGATCACAGATCTTGATTTATAAGGATGATAATATGAATTTTGAGCATATCTCAGTATTGCTAGAAGAAACAATAGAGAATTTAAACATAAAAGAAAATGGAATTTATGTTGATGGAACTCTTGGGGGCGGCGGACATTCTTTAGAAATTGTTAAAAAATTAGGAAAGAATGGAAAACTCATTGGTATCGATCAAGATGAGCAAGCGCTTAAGGCGGCGAAGCTGCGCCTAAAAGACTATCAAGATAAAACAGTGTTTGTAAAAAATAATTTTGTACATATAGATAAGGTGTTGGAAGATCTTCATATAGAAAAAGTGGATGGTGTTATTCTTGATATAGGAGTTTCTTCACATCAATTAGATGAAGGCGAAAGAGGTTTTTCCTATATGAAAGACGCTCCTTTGGATATGCGGATGGATCAGGATCAAGAATTAAGCGCATTTACTGTTGTAAATGAATATCCGAAAGAATTTTTGACAGAGATTTTCTATAAATATGGAGAAGAAAAATGGAGTAAAAGAATTGCTGAGAAAATTGCTGAAGAACGCCAAGATCAAAAAATAGCAACAACATTGGATCTGGTTGAAGTTTTAGATCATGCAATTCCTAAAAAAGTACAAAGACAGATTCAAGGACATTTTGCTAAACGTGTATTTCAAGCAATCCGTATAGAAGTAAATCAAGAGCTTCGAGTGTTAGAAGAGGTGATTCCGAAAGTTGTGGAACGGCTCAAACCGGGCGGAAGACTTTGTATTATCACGTTCCATTCTCTTGAAGATCGTATTGTAAAAAACAGTTTTAAAGAATTAAATAAAGACTGTATTTGCCCGCCGGAGATCCCTGTTTGTGTATGCGATCATAGAAGAAAAGTAAAAATCATTACTAGAAAACCAATAGAAGCTATGGAAACTGAGAAAGAGAATAACGCAAGATCACGAAGCGCAAAGCTGCGTGTGTGTGAAAAAGTATAAGGAGAGGATTATGGAAGTTCGAAAAAAATATTATAATGAAGCCCTTCCTCAAACTTTTCCTCGAGAAAAGAAAAAAGTTAAAATCAAAACGGTAAAAAGAGCTGCAGCAGCAAAGAAAAGAAAATCAACGTTTGCTTTATACAAGGCTGCCTCTGTCTTCGTGTTTATCTTTTTTGTTTCCATGGCGCTATTAGCTACATATGGTTCAACTCTTGTAAATTTACAAAACAAAGAATTGCAGCAAGTTGAAGTATCCAGAACGGAATTGGAAGGACACAGGGACTATTTAATTATGAATTTAGAGCCTTACAAAGATTCTAATAGAATTGAAGAAATTGCAAGAAGCAGTCTAGGCATGGATTATCCAAGAAAAGACCAGTATATGTCGATGAATTTAGAAGGAAGAACACAAAAACTTTATGTTGATAAAAGCAATACTTCTTCCAAGGATAAAGTTGAATAAAATAACAAGGATTAAATATGAAAAAATATAATAAAAAACGAAATTCTAACGACAGGATAACAAAGAATCGAGTTGCTGTATTGTTTATCCTTTGTCTATTATTGGGCTTCGTTTTTTTTATTAGACTCTTTCAACTACAGATAGCGGGCGGAGAGGTCTATAGAAAAGAGGCTCAGATACAAAAAACAAAGACCATTAATATTCCAGCGAGTCGAGGAGCGATTTATGACAGAAATCATAATATATTAGCTCAAAATGTAAAGATGAATACAGTTTATGTAACTCCCCAGTCTATAAAAGAAGAAGATAAAACAAAAATTGCCGAGTCTTTAGGTTCCATAATCAATTTGGACAGTTCTGCCATAATAGAAAAAATGGAGGATACGAAACCGGTAAAATTAGCTACAGGTCTTACAATAGATCAAGTTCAGGCAATCTATAAACTTATCGAAGAAAATAATTATAAGAGTATTTCAATCAATAGTGAAACAAATCGTTTTTATCCGAACGGCAAGATGGGATCTTATCTTCTTGGTTTTACTGATCTTGAAAATAAAGGTGTTTATGGAGTAGAAAACACATTCGACAAGGATCTGCGGGGGACACCCGGGAAAAACATACTTTATGGGAGAGCTGTTCCAAAAGATCAAGGCAATCTTTTTGAACCCACAGCTGGAAAAGAATTATCTCTTACAATAGATTATAAAATTCAAAGTATCATTAATAAATACGGCGAAGAAACGATGAAGAAATATAA
Organism: Gallicola sp. Sow4_E12; assembly: GCF_052116305.1. Lineage (NCBI taxonomy): Bacteria > Bacillati > Bacillota > Tissierellia > Tissierellales > Peptoniphilaceae > Gallicola > Gallicola sp. Sow4_E12. Next base: position 43,376 of record NZ_JBQKLI010000010.1, read on the forward strand.
TCCGAAAAAAATGTCTGTTATTGTAATGAAACCTAAAACTGGAGAAGTTTTAGGCATGGAAAATTTTCCAAAGTACGATCCAAACAATCCTCGGGTAGGACGGACAGAGGAAGAAAAAAAGCTGATAGAAGAAATGGATCCGGAAGAACGCACGAATTATTATTATGATATTTGGAGAAGTTTTTCAATTAATGATACGTATGAGCCTGGATCTGTATTCAAAGCTATTACTGCGGCAGTTGCTTTAGAAGAAAAGACAACAAAGGAAGATTCAAAATATGTATGCGAAGGTTTTATTACAGACATACCAGGTGTTAAAATCCGATGCCACAGATGGTATGATCCTCATGGTGAGCAGACACTGTCCGAAGCGCTAAACAACTCCTGCAACCCTGCATTTGTTCAGATTATCCGGGAAATAGGGAAAGAAAAGTTTTTTAAATATTTATCAGGTTTTGGTTTCGGGGAAAAAACAGGAATAAAACTTCCTGGAGAAGAAAAGGGGCTTATACCCAAAAATGTAGATTCTATAGGTGAGGCTGAACTTGCAACATTGAGCTACGGCCATGGTTTATCTGCGACTCCTATTCAAATGATTACAGCGATGAATGCTGTTGTAAATGGCGGTTATATCATTCAGCCTAAATTAGTTTTATCAGAAGAAGAGAAAAATGAAGAAGAAGTAAAAATTGAAGACAACAAGAATATTGTTGTAAAAAGACAGGTGATTTCAGAAGAAACCAGTGCTAAAATGAATGAGCTTCTTTATTCTGTGATTAATGAAGGAACAGGAAGTACTGTTTCTATTCCAGGCTATAAGATTGGTGGAAAATCAGGTACAAGTATAAAATTGGAAGATGGCCAGTATAAAGACAATAAAACAGATGCGTCCTTTTTTATCAGTTATCCAGTAGATAATCCAAAATACACTATCTTAGTAGTAGTAGACGAACCGCAGGGAGATAACGGCGGAAATACAGTTGCCGGACCTGTAGCAAAGAATATACTAGAAGATATTATCAGAGAAAATAAATATCCTGCAGATTACAATCAAGATGAAGAGATTGCAGCACAAAATATATCCGTACCGGATGTAACAGGTATGACTTTAAAAAATGCTACGAGAACGTTAAGAGATCAAGGTCTTCAATCTTTAATCTACAATTCTTCTACAGATATCAATATGATTATTCAACAGCAGTCGCCTCAGGCTTATACTAAGGTTTCTGCAGGTACTGCAGTAGAACTTGTTGCAGACCCATCCGGTCTTGCATTGATCAAAATACCTGATTTAGTGAATGATAATATGGATTATGGAATAGCTCAATTGAAAGAGCTGGGTATTGAATATCAACTAAGCGGGGATACTGAAGGGAAAATTATAAAGACCGAACCGGAAGCGGGGACACTAATAGAACCTGGATCTAAGATTAAAATTATTATTAAAAATGATGAATCTGAAGAAACAAATAATGAAACTCTTGAAAACAGCATTGAAAATGATCAAAATGCCGAAACAGGAGGAGGCAGGAATGAAAATACAACTTCGGCTGAATGAAGCTGACGATTGTGAAGGCAAAAGAATTTCTTTTGCCTTTTCCTGTTATCTTGTAGTCTAATCTCCGTTTCGATATAATTTATAAGCAGGTCTGAAATTTTATAAAAAGGGATAGTTAAATGGAAAAATATTTAGTCTATGGGCTGGGAATTTCCGGAATATCATCTGTGAAAACTCTATGCTCATTAAAAAATGAAGTATATATTTATGATGAAAAAAATGAAGAAGATTTAAAAGACGTATTTAAAGAATTAGAGGGCTATAACTATACATGGATTAAGGATATCGACGAAGGTCTTGAAAAAGCAGAGGTGCTTTTGAAAAGTCCAGGGATACCAGTACATAATCCGATTGTAAAAAAAGCTTTGGAAAAAGGGTTAGAAGTTGTAAGCGATTTGGAGCTTGTTACGAGGCTTTTTCCTGATAGAAAGATCGTTGCTGTGACAGGGACAAATGGAAAGACAACAACTACTACGTTGATGAAGGAAATATTAATTGGATGCGGATTAAAGGCAAAAGCTATTGGAAACATTGGGCTCGGCATGCTATGGGAAATCTATAATGGAGAGAAAAATGAGGTTTTTGTTATAGAGTGCAGCAGCTTCCAACTAGCAAATACTTACAAATTTCATCCACAGTATTCAGCTATCATCAATATTTCGCCGGATCATTTAGACTGGCATGGAAATTATGAGGAATATATAAAAGCAAAGAAGAATATATTTAAAAATCAAAATAGCAGTGATTTTATGGTCATTAATATAGATAATCCTGAGTTGAATGAAATGCTTCAAGAGATACCTTCTAGAATCATTAAAACAAACGCCAACGAGCAATCAGGAGATGTTTTTGTAGAGGAAGGAAAAATCTACTCAAAGTTGGATGGAAAAAAAGATTTTCTTTTAAAGGTAGAGGATATTCCTATAAAAGGAAGCCATAACGTTGAAAATGTATTAATTGCATTAGGATTATCGTTAGCTATGAATTTAGATATGGAAAAAGCAGGACAAACTATTCGGACATTTCAAGCCGTAGAACATCGTCTTGAGTTTGTTCGAGAGATAAAAGGGGTGGAATATTACAACGATTCGAAAGGTACGAATGTGGATGCCAGCATCAAAGCTATAGAAGCCTTTCATCGTCCTATTATCCTTTTGGCGGGAGGCTATGATAAAAAAGCAGATTTGACACCTCTCTTTGAAGTTATGAAAAACCGAGTGAAACATTTAGTTTTATTCGGAGCTACTCGTGAATTATTTGCTGAATATGCAGCGGATTATGGTATCAAAGCAGAATTAGTAGAAAGTATGTATGAAGCCGTTAATCGAGCCCATTGTTTATCTGATGAAGGCGATATCGTTTTGCTATCTCCAGCCTCTGCTGCTTGGGGAATGTATGATAATTTTGAAATCAGAGGCAGAGATTTCAAAAAAAAAGTTAGAGAATTATAGGTGGCAATATGAAGAGCAAATATGATCAATCTCTGTTAATTGTCACACTGCTGCTGTTTCTTATAGGTCTTGTAATGGTCTATAGTTCCTCTTGGCCGGCTTCTGCAGCTGAAAATAATTCTCCATTCTTTATTTTTCAGCGGCAGCTGCTATTTGGTCTTGCAGGTATAGTAGTGATGCTTTTTTGCATGAAGTTTCCCTATAAGATATTCAAAAATTATGCTATTCCGATATTCGTTATTTCACTATTTCTGGCTCTTTTGGTTCACAGCCCTTTGGGTTCTACTGTAAATAATGCGAGAAGATGGCTTGAAATAGGCGGAATGAGCTTTATGCCTTCTGATGTATTGAAATTCGGAGCGGTTTGCATTTCAAGCTGGTACTTATCTAATAATCAGAAGAAGATAAAAACTTTAGCCTACGGGTTTTTTCCGATGATATTAATAGCAGGCCTTGCAGGAGGTGCCGTATATACTCAGCCGGATTTATCTACGGCTATAGTAATTATTGCAGCAGTTTTGTTATTATTTTTAGCAGCAGGGTCAAATATTAAACATTTTCTTGTTTCAGGTGTTTTCGTCGTAATATTTGGCTTGATTGCTATTTTCTATTCAAACAGCGCTTATAGCCGTTTAAGCCGTGTCAGGGCTATATTTAACCCCTTAGCTTATCGAGATGATGAAGCATGGCAGCTGGTGCAGTCTTTGTTTGCGGTAAGCTCTGGTTCGCTCTTTGGCGTAGGAATCGGAAAATCAAGCCAAAAGTACTTTTACTTATCCCAAGCTCATAGCGATTTCATTTTTGCCATTCTTTGCGAAGAACTAGGTTTTATAGGAGCAGTATTTGTGATTTCTCTCTATATTGTATTAATATATAGGGGCATAAAAATTGCTTTTCGATGCGAAGATCTTTTTGGACGATATTTAGCTATAGGGATTACACTTATTGTAGGACTGCAGGCTTTTTTAAATATTGCTGTAGTAATAGGTTTGTTTCCCCCTACAGGTATTACACTGCCCCTTATCAGCCAAGGAGGTACATCTCTAATAATATTTTTAGCATTTATTGGAATACTGCAAAATATTCATAGCCAGACATATATGAAGGAGACAAATAGATGAAAATCATAGTTTCAGGCGGCGGTACAGGAGGCCATATTTATCCTGCTGTTGCCATTATTGAAGAATTTAAAAAAAGAGATCCGAATACCGAGATTCTTTATGTTGGAACTGCACATGGTTTAGAAAACAATATTATCCCTGATTTGGGAATAAATTTTAAAACGATCCATGTAAAAGGACTGCCAAGAAAAGTGAATATAAAATCCTTCATAGCAGCGAAAGAGTTATTCAAAGGATTGAGAGAGTCTAAAAAAATAATAAAAGAATTTAAGCCGGATGCGGTTATAGGGACAGGAGGATATGTTAGCGGACCTGTACTGTTTGCATCTGCAAGAAAGGGTATATTTTCTCTTTTCCATGAACAAAATAGTTATCCTGGTATTACGAATAAGATCTTATCAAATTATGTAGATCTATATTTTGTTACATTCAAAGAAAGTTTAAAATTTTTTAAAAAAAATGCTAACGCTGTTGTCACTGGAAACCCTATAAGGAATCGATTTGCAGATATGGATTGGGATAAAAGTGCAGATTATAATTATTTTGGACTAGACAAGAATAAAAAGACGATTTTCAGCTTTGGAGGATCCAATGGTGCTGCCTCTATCAACAACGCTGTTTTAGAAATACTCAAGGATATTAGCAAGAATCAAAATATCCAGCTTATTCATGTTACAGGTAAGAATAATTATGATGAATTTTTGAAAAATGCGGAAACTATTCCTGATAATGTTAAAGTGTATCCCTATATGAAGGAAATGGATAAAGCTTACAATGTATCGGATTTGATCATTACAAGTTCAGGTGCTATTACCCTTGCGGAAATATCTTTTGTCGGTTTAGCAAGTATCCTTATACCAAAAGGTTATACTACAGAAAACCACCAAGAATATAATGCTAGAGTATATGAAAAGAATGGGGCATCTAGTGTTATTTTGGAAAAAGATTTAACAGGGTCGATTTTGCTTCGAGAAATTAATCGGATTATTTCTTCTCCTCAAAGACTTGAGGAGATGGAATCTGCTTCGAAAAAACTTGCAAAGCCGAATGCTGCAAAAATTATTGTAGATGAAATCATTAAGAAAATAAGGTGACATTATGGTTGATGATAAAAACAAAGAGCAGCAGAAAAATTCACATATCTCATCTAATTATAAAAAACAGCATAAAAAAAGAAAGGTTAAAAAAGTTGCAAATACTTTTTTGTTTCTATTTCGCTGGATATTATTTTTAGTAATAGGCATTGCGGCGGTAGGGGTCTATCTGGGTTTAACTCATCCAATATTTAATATTCAGTATATTACAGTTAACGGGGCGGTTAAAAACACGAAAGAAAAAATAATCGAAGCGGTGAACTTTCAAAAGGGAGATAATTTATTCAGGATAAAAACAGGAGAATCGGAAGAAGCAGTAAAAAAAATTCCAGATATTCAATCCGTTAAGATTAACCGCCATATTCCGAATAGAGTTCACATTACGGTGGAAGAAAATTATACTTTTGCTTATTTTGAATCGAATAATAAAATCTATACAATAAGCGGCGACGGAGATATATCCCCAGACAACAATGAAGGAAAAGAAGAGATCATAAAAATTACCGGTATAATGATAGAAGAATTAAACAGCACAAAAGCTCTTCCGAAAGATTCCTATATTAGAGATTTAAATAAATCCATTGTTGAATATAATTTGTATCCATATATAAAAGAAATCGATCTTTCAAACCCCGGGAATATGAAAATTATATTAAAGGACAATACTATTGTGGAGTTTGGAAATATTGAAAATATTTTTAGCAAAATGGGAGTATTGAGAAAGATTTTAGAGGAGAGCAATAAGAAGGAAGTTCTATTGGAAAAAGTCATTTTAAACAATAATCAGCCTCCTATTATAATCCCTAAGAATCAAAAAGATACTTTAAATATAGAGAATAATTCCAGTGAAGATAGAAAGGCTCCCGAAGAGAATCCTGCAGCAAACAACAGACCTTGATGTACTTTAAGTATAAAGAGAGAATGAAAAATAAAATTAATAAACAAAGATAAAAACAAGGATAATCGAAGAAATTGTAAAGTTGTACTATAAAACCAAGAATTGATTATGATATTTAAAGTTTTAAAGTAATTAAGTTAATCTACTAGATTTTAAGACCAATAAAATTTGAGAAAAAATACAGGCCTAAATATGCTTGAATCTCTATGACAGAAAGTTTTATTTCCTATATAATTATAGTATAAGCAATAATCGAGAGAACCTAAGGAGGAAGAATAATGAGTTTTGAAATGGAAGTAAGCAATAACGACATGGCGTCAATAAAAGTAGTTGGTGTTGGTGGCGGCGGAAACAACGCTATCTCTAGAATGTACAGCGAAGGTTTAAGAGGAGTAGAATTCATAGCGATCAATACAGATCGTCAAATTTTAAATTCATCAATTATTGATACAAAAATTCAAATTGGAGAAAAACTGACAAGAGGTTTAGGAGCCGGTGCAGATCCATCTATCGGGCAGAAAGCAGCAGAAGAAAGCAAAAACGAAATTGAAGAGGCTCTTCAAGGAGCGGATATGGTCTTCATTACTGCAGGAATGGGCGGCGGTACTGGAACAGGAGCAGCTCCTGTAGTTGCTGAAACAGCCAAAGAGATGGGCATTTTAACAGTCGGTGTCGTAACGAAACCTTTTGCTTTTGAAGGAAGAAAAAGACAAGTTCAAGCTGAACAAGGTATAGAGCAGTTAAAAGACAAGGTAGATACATTAATTACTATTCCAAACGACCGATTATTACAAGTTGCGGAAAAAAGAACTTCAATTGCCGAAGCATTCATGATGGCAGATCAAGTATTGTTTAATGGTATTCAAGGTATCTCAGACTTGATCGCAGTACCAAACTTGATTAACTTGGACTTTGCAGATGTGAAGGCAACTATGAGCGATCAAGGAATAGCTCATATGGGTATCGGACAAGCAACAGGAGAAAATAGAGCGATTGATGCAGCAAAGCTTGCGATTAAAAGTCCGTTATTAGAAACATCTATCGACGGGGCAAAAGCAGTGCTTATAAATGTTACAGGGTCAGACTTAGGTTTGTTCGAAGTTACTGAAGCAGCAGATTTAATTCGTGAAGAAGTAGATGCTGATGCAAATATAATCTTCGGTGCAGGAATCGATGAATCCTTAAAAGATGATATCAAAATTACTGTAATAGCTACTGGATTTGATGCAAATAAAGTAACTTCACCGAAATCTTCTCAAGAATCTAAAGGCAAAACAGAAAAAAGCGAAACTTCCAGCTCTGACGATATAGAAATTCCTTCTTTCTTAAGAAAAAGAGGATTCTAAGAAATGAAATGTCCTTTTTGCAATCATCAAAGTACCAGAGTTATCGATTCGAGAGCTGTAGAAAATAACAGCGAGATCAGAAGAAGACGAGAATGCCAAGATTGTAAGAAGCGTTTTACAACCTATGAAAAATGCGAAAACCACTCTATTATCGTGATAAAAAAGAATAAAGAGAGGGAAAAATTTGATAAGAATAAAATTTTAAATGGTATGATTCACGCCTGCGAAAAACGCAAGGTGCCTTTAGAAGTTCTAGAAAAGGCATCTGAAGAAATCGAATTTGAATTGAATCATTTGAATCAATCTGAAATCGAAACAGCTCTAATAGGCGAAATGGTTATGGAGCGGTTGAAAAATATTGACCAGGTAGCCTATGTACGGTTTGCTTCTGTATATAGAGAATTTAAAGATATTGATTCCTATTTATTAGAAATCGAAAAAATAAAAGGAAAAACAGAAGAGTAACTCTTCTGTTTTTTACTTGGCATAAATTTGTGGAATTATTTTGTTTTTATATCAAATGTATTATTCTAATAATTATTGTATAATAGTAAAAGATCGTTATCCTTTAAGGATAAGGCAGGCAGGTCTATTGATATAAAACAAAGAAATGAGGGGAAATGGATATATTCGAATACAGTTTGGAAAAAACAAGAAAAAAGAATGCGCCGTTAGCTAGCAGAATCAGACCAGAAAATCTTGATGATTTCTATGGGCAGCAGCATATTTTATCAAAAGGCAAGCCTTTGTATAGAATGATCGTTTCAGATAAAGTACCATCTATGATTTTTTATGGACCGCCTGGAACAGGAAAAACAACATTGGCGATGATTATTTCAAAGCAGACAAATCGTATATTCGAGAAACTTTCTGCAGTAACATCAGGAGTGAAGGATATCCGAGCTGTTACGAAAGCTGCTGAAGATAATTTGAAGTTTTATAATAAAGGAACAATTCTTTTTATAGATGAAATCCATCGTTTTAATAAAAGCCAACAGGATGCATTGCTTCCCTTCGTTGAAAACGGGACTGTAGTTCTGATCGGAGCAACGACAGAGAATCCATATTTTGAGGTAAATAAAGCTTTGGTTTCCAGATGTCTTATAGTTGAACTCCATCGTCTGCCCGATGAGGAGATTATAAATATGCTCAAGAAGGCTCTCCAGAATCCGGTAGGATTAGGAGATATGAATATCGATATCAGCGAAGATTCTTTGAAATTATTAGCGCAGATTTCAGGAGGAGACGGCAGAAATGCCTTAAATACTTTAGAAATAGCGGTACTATCTTCAGAAGAAACAGACGGAAAAATTATTATTGATGAGGACTCTATTAAAAATTCTGTAATCAGGCCCACTGTAAGCTATGATAAAAATTCCGACGAACACTATGACACAATCTCTGCGTTTATCAAATCAATGAGAGGCTCTGATCCGGATGCAGCTTTGTTTTACTTAACCAAAATGATAATAGCAGGAGAAGATCCGAAATTTATTGCTAGAAGAATGGTGATTTTTGCCAGTGAAGATATCGGAAATGCAGACCCCAATGCATTAAATATAGCAGTGTCTGTCTTTAAAGCTTGCGAAGTCATAGGACTTCCGGAATGTAAGCTTAATTTAGCCCAAGGTGTGCTTTATTTATCTACAGCACCCAAAAGCAATGCTTCTTATTTAGCGATACTAAAAGCGGAAGAAAAAATTAACCAAGGCGGAAAAATGACGATACCTAGTTATTTGAGAGACGCCCACTTTAACGGAGCAAAGGATCTTGGCAGAGGATCCGGATATTTATATCCCCATGATTATGGCGGATATGTAAAACAGCAGTATCTGCCTGAAGAATTCAAGAATGAGAAATTTTATAATCCAAAAGAGATCGGGTATGAAAAAGACATTATTGAGTTTATGAATTTATTAACCCAGCGGGAGGAAGATAAGAATGTTGATTAGCGAATTATGGAACAATTATGAACAATATTTAGAAAAGGAGGTTGAACTAAACGGTTGGATTCGAAACAGCCGCTTTACGAAAAATGTTGGTTTCATCGAATTAAATGATGGATCCCAATTTAAATCCTTGCAGATTGTTGTTCCAAAAGAACTGGAAAACTTCAAGGAACTTGAAAAGCTTCATCTAAGTTCAGGTATAACAGTGAAGGGAATTGTGGTGAAAACACCTCAAGCAAAGCAGGACTTTGAAGTTCAGGCAACTGAAATAGTGGTGGAAGGACTCTCTTCTGAAAAATACCCTTTACAGAAAAAAAGACATACCTTTGAATATTTAAGAACATTGCAGCATCTTAGACCCAGAACGAATTCCTTTAATGCTGTTTTTAGAGTGCGAAGCGCGTTATCCTTTGCTATTCATAAATTCTTCAATGAACGAGGTTTCATCTATGTGCATACACCGATTATAACTACATCCGATGCAGAAGGCGCTGGAGAGATGTTTACTGTTACAACAATGGATCTTCAGAATGTTCCGTTAACAGAAGAAGGAAATATCGATTATACTCAAGATTTCTTCCATAAAAATGCTCATTTAACTGTAAGTGGACAGCTGGAAGGAGAAGCCTATTCATTGGCTTATAAAAACATCTATACATTTGGACCGACATTCCGATCAGAAGATTCAAATACAGCAAGACATGCAGCGGAATTCTGGATGATCGAGCCGGAGATATCTTTTGCGGATTTAACAGATGTATGTAATTTAGCAGAAGACATGGTTAAATATATTATTGATTATGTTCTGAAAGAATGTCCTCAAGATATGGAATTTTTCAACCAACGGATAGACAAAAATCTTATGGAACGTCTTGAAAATGTACTTCATTCAAGTTTTAAAAGACTTCCTTATACGGAAGCGATTGAAATCTTAAAAAATTCCAAAGAAAAATTCGAATATCCTGTAGAATGGGGTGTTGATCTTCAGACAGAGCATGAACGATATTTATCAGAGAAAGTTGTCAAAGGACCTGTATTTATTACAGATTATCCGAAAGAAATCAAAGCGTTCTATATGAGAAATAATGACGATGGCAAGACTGTTGCTGCTACAGATCTATTAGTTCCTGGTATTGGAGAGCTTATCGGCGGCAGCCAAAGGGAAGAGCGCCTTGACATTCTTGAAGAAAAAATTGTGGAAAACGGTATGAACATTGAAGACTATGACTGGTATCTCCAGTTAAGAAAATACGGCGGAGTGAAGCACGGCGGATTCGGATTAGGTTTTGAACGGATGGTTATGTATATTACCGGCATGAGTAATATAAGAGATGTCCTGCCATTCCCAAGAACTGTAGGTCAATGCGAATTCTAAAAACAAAAAACAAATATAAAAAACACGTTTCCTTTGCAGAGACGTGTTTTTTATGTGAACTTCTTGTAAATATTAGTTTATTAAAGATTTACCAAAATAAAACAGTGTGATAGTATAGTATTGTAATGAATATACATATGGAGGAATGAAATGAAAAAAATTGGTGTACTGATTATTGCTTTATTATTAACATTTACCCTTGCCGGCTGCGGCGGTGGCGAAAAGAACACAGAAACGGCAGAAGGAAATACTTTGATTGTAGGATTTGATCAAAACTTCCCGCCTATGGGATTTGTAGGTGAAGATGGAGAATTTACAGGTTTTGATATCGAATTAGCAAAACTTGCAGCAGAAAAAATGGGCATGGATATTAAACTTCAGCCGGTAAACTGGGATTCAAAGGATGCGGAGTTGGAAACAGGAAATATCAACTGCATTTGGAATGGTTTTACAATGACTGGAAGAGAAGGTCAATATAATTTCTCTAAACCTTATATGAAAAACCGACAAATTCTTGTAGTGTTAGAGGATTCCGAGTATCAAAGTTTAAGCGATTTGGCTGGCAAAAGAGTTGAACTGCAGCAAGAATCAACATCAGATAATGCATTAGAAGCGAACAAAGAATTTAAAGACAGTCTTGGAGAAGTAACTAGAGTTGGGGAAAATATGACGGCTTTAAATGATTTAGAAGTGAACGCTTGCGATGCAGTATTAATGGATGAAATAGTTGCACGATATAATATAAGCCAAGGAAGAAAGTTTAGAGTAATAGAGGAAGCTTTATCTGAAGAAGATTATGCAGTTGGTTTTAAACTGGGTGATGATGAGCTTACAGCTAAAGTTGACAAGGCGCTGCAAGAATTAAATGATGAAAATAAATTGCAAGAATTATCCATCAAATACTTCGCAGAGGATATTATTACATTAGGCGAATAATATGAATATAATTAGTGTTTTTACAGAATTATCCAGCGGTTTCAAAAATACATTAATAATTTTTTTCTTAACAGCGTTAATGTCTATCCCTCTTGGGATTATCATTATGCTTGCAAAGAAATCAAAATTTATGCCTTTATCTAAGATAACATCTTTCTTTATATCCATTATGAGAGGTACTCCGTTAATGCTTCAGCTTATGTTTGTATACTACGGTCCGGCTTATTTGATGGGGCTTAATACCTTAGATCGATTCACGGCAGTAATTGTAGCTTTCGTCCTTAATTATGCTTGTTATTTTGCGGAAATTTACAGAGGCGGTTTTGATGCTATTCCTAAAGGCCAATACGAAGCCTCGAAGGTTTTGGGTTTATCTACTTCACAAACATTTTTCAAGATTATACTTCCGCAAGTTGTAAAGACGGTGCTGCCTTCTATAACAAATGAAGTAATTACTTTAGTGAAAGATACATCCTTGGCCTTTGTTATTGCAGTAAGCGAAACATTCACTGTTGCAAAAGCCATGTCAGCGAGAACATCATCTTTAACGCCTTTAATTGCTGTAGGAGTCTTCTACTATGTGATGAACTATTTAGTAGCTTTTATTTTTGAAAAATTTGAAAATCGTTTGAATTATTATAGGTAGGAAAATATGAATCTTTTAGAAATGACAAATATTAGAAAGTCTTTTGGAAATGAAGAAGTTATTAAAAATATCAGCTTAAAGGTAGAGCAAGGGGAAGTTCTTGTAATTATAGGACCATCTGGCTCTGGCAAGTCTACAATGATCCGCTGTGCAGCAACTTTAGAAGCTATCGATGCCGGAAAAATCCAGTATGAAGAAGATGTTTTAGCAGATATGGAAGGTGGAGATGTTGTCTATGCATCAGGCGAGGAACTAGAGAAAATTAAAAGAAAATTCGGTATGGTTTTCCAAGATTTTAATTTATTTCCTCATTTGTCTGTCCTAGAAAATATTACGCTGGCACCAGTTCATGTTTTGAAAAAAACGAAGGAACAGGCCTTGCAGGAAGCAAATCTTCTACTAAGAAAAATGGGTTTGGAAGAAAAAGGGGATGCGTTTCTTTATCAGCTTTCAGGAGGACAGAAGCAGAGAGCTTCTATTGCTAGAGCTTTGGCTATGGATCCGAAAGTTTTATTCTTTGATGAACCTACATCGGCTTTAGATCCCCAATTAACAAAAGATGTATTGAAAGTAATACAGGATTTGGCGAAGGAAGATCGTACTATGGTTATTGTAACCCATGAGATGGATTTCGCCAGAGAAGTAGCAGACTGGGTGATTTTTATGGATCAGGGTTTTATCGTAGAAGAAGGAACTCCTGATGAAGTTCTGTTAAATCCAAAAGAAGACAGAACGAGATTATTTCTTGATTATCAAGGATTACAATAATATCTTTTAAAAGAAAGCGGATTTATGCTTTCTTTTTTGTTTTTGCTGGGGAACTATTTATCGATTAAAGAGAATTAAAGGCTCTTCATTGAAAGCTATTTTAAATAATGATATACTGATAAAAGCGTTTAAAAGAGAACGATAATATGTTTTATTCATATACAGGAGGAATGACATGGATACTTATAATCCAAATGCTATTGAAAAAAAATGGCAAAAAATTTGGGAGGAAGAGAAAACCTTCAAAACAGAAATCGATCAAGAAAAAGAGAAATTTTATGCATTAATCGAATTTCCTTATCCTTCAGGCCAAGGTCTGCATGTAGGCCATCCTAGACCTTATACTGCTTTAGATATTGTATCTAGAAAAAGAAGATTGCAGGGATATAATGTGCTTTATCCTATAGGCTGGGATGCATTTGGTCTTCCGACGGAAAACTATGCGATTAAAAACAAAGTACATCCAAGTATAGTAACTGCGGAAAATATTGCTCATTTTAAAGAACAAATGAAGTCAATCGGGTTTTCTTTTGATTGGGATCGAGAAATCAATACGACGGATCCGAAGTACTATAAATGGACCCAATGGATATTCCAAAAGCTATTCGAGAAAGGTTTGGCTTATAAGGCAGAGATGCCTATAAATTGGTGTCCGTCCTGCAAATGCGGTCTAGCCAATGAAGAAGTAGTAGGAGGAGTCTGCGAGCGCTGCGGAGCGGAAGTCGTTCATAAAATTAAAAGCCAATGGATGCTTAAAATCACAAAATATGCGGATCGTTTAATCGATGATCTAAAGGATGTAGATTATTTAGACAAGATTAAAGCGCAGCAAATTAACTGGATTGGACGTTCTTACGGCTGCGAATTGGAATTTCAAGTTGCGGATACAGAGGACTCCTTAACAGTGTATACAACAAGACCGGATACATTATTTGGTGCTACTTATATGGTAATAGCTGTTGAACACCCTCTATTAGATAAATACCACGACCAAATTGGAAATATGGAAGAGATTCACAGATATCAAAAAGAAGTTTCTAAAAAATCTGAATTTGAAAGAACAGAGTTGAATAAAGACAAAACAGGCGTTCGAATTGAAGGTCTTGAGGCGGTAAATCCAGCTACAGGCAAGAAAATTCCGATCTATGTCTCCGACTATGTATTAATGAGCTACGGGACTGGTGCAATTATGGCGGTTCCAGGTCATGATACAAGAGATTATGAATTCGCGAAAAAATTCGATCTTCCTATTGTTCAGGTTGTTGCCGGTGGAGATATCAGCGAAGAAGCCTATACAGATACAGAAACAGGAACCATGATGAATTCGGGATTTTTAGATGGTCTTTCTGTAGAAGATGCAAAAATTAAGATGCGCGAGTATTTGGAAGAAAAAGGAATCGGACAGGCGAAAAAGAATTACAAATTAAGAGATTGGGTATTTTCGAGACAGCGTTACTGGGGTGAACCAATTCCTCTAATCTATTGCGATGAGTGCGGATGGGTTCCGGTACCGGAAGAAGAGCTTCCTGTTGAGCTTCCAGATGTTGAAAACTATGAGCCTTCAGATGACGGAGAATCGCCGCTTTCAAAAATAGATTCTTTTGTGAATACAACGTGTCCTGCATGCGGAAAGAAAGCGAAGAGAGAAACGGATACTATGCCCCAGTGGGCAGGATCTTCATGGTATTTCCTTCGTTATACGGATCCAGATAACGACAAGGCTCTAGCAAGCGAGGAAGCCTTAGACTATTATACTCCTGTAGATTGGTATAATGGAGGTATGGAGCATACAACCCTTCACCTGCTTTATTCAAGATTTTGGCATAAATTCTTATATGATCTTGGTGTTGTACCAACGAAAGAGCCTTATAGGAAAAGAACGAGCCATGGTATGATTCTTGGAAACAATATGGAAAAAATGTCCAAATCTAGAGGAAATGTAGTCAATCCAGATGATATTATAAATGATTACGGAGCAGATACTTTAAGAACCTACGAAATGTTCATTGGGGATTTTGAAAAATCTGTACCTTGGAGCGAAAATGGAGTAAAAGGCTGCCGTAAATTCTTGGAACGTGTGTGGAATGCATCTGCCAATGTTAATAAGGAAAAAGGCTACTCTGCGGATTTAGAAACAGCAATGCATAAAACCATAAAAAAAGTAGGCCAGGATTTCGAAAATCTGAAATTTAATACAGCTATAGCTCAGCTTATGACTTTATTAAATGATTTTAATAAAAAGGGAAGCGTTACAGAAGATGAATTTAGAACATACCTTATCCTTTTAAATCCCGTAGCCCCTCATATTACCGAAGAATTATGGCAGTTAAAGGGATATCAAGGAAAAATCTCTGATACACAGTGGCCGCTATATGAGGAAGAAAAGACAGTAGATAACGAAATTGATCTGCCGATACAAGTAAACGGCAAACTGAGAAGTACTATTAGAATCAGCGTTGAAGCCTCTGAAGATGAAATTATGGAAAGAGTAAATAAAGACGAAGCTGTTCTAAAGCATTTAGAAGGCAAAAATATTGTCAAAAAGATTTATATAAAAGGTAAAATATTTAATATTGTAGTAAAATAGTTAAAAAAGGAACACGTTTCGTGCTCCTTTTTTTTGTTCTACCCTTGTAGTATAATAGATGATAGATTGTTTTACACTATCGAAGGAAGGAGCTGAGAAAATGCCTTTTGATGTTCCAAGACTGTTATCAAATGTATTGAATATTGTAGTAATCAGTTTAGTGTGTCTTCTGATTTATTATTTAATCAATATAGGGAATAAAAAAGTTAACAGAAACAATAGAATTATTCTAGACCTCAGTTCTGTTAAGAGAACAGCTGTAATTATTGTTTTAGTATTGTTAACATTGTATTTATTTAATCGTTATAAGATATTAATGGATACTGTTGTAACTATAATTATTGCATTAATTTTAGCATATTTAATCAATCCTCTTGTAAAGAGATTAGAAAAAAGAGGGATAAAAAGATCATGGGCAATATTAATTGTTTATTTAGGCGTTGTGGCATTATTTGCTGTTTTAGGACTGCTGCTGATCCCTCAGACGGTTCGGCAAGTAAAGGATTTTCTGGTTCAGCTGCCGACTTTAATCAATGATACTTTATTATGGATCAATAATATAAACGAAAATTTATTTAGCAAGAATGCGATGATGAATACTTTTGCTACTCAAATGACAGAAGAAATGAAAAATTTATTTTTAAATCTGCAAACCAGAGCGTTAGAAGGATTTACCGGTCTCTCAAATTCTGCTTCAGGGATTATCAGCAATCTCGTTCGAATTGTATTAGCACCGATACTATGTTTTTATTTTATATTAGATAAAGAAAGTATAATTCGAAATATAAGCGGTTTAATTCCTATAAAAAGCCGGGATAAAGTCAATAATATTTTTGCAGATATAGACAATGTAAACTCAAATTTTGTCCGCGGCAGAATTGTTATGGCGTTTTTTGTAGGGGTTTTAACTACAATTATGCTTTTGATTGTAGGGATAGATTTTGCTCTTGTCATCGGAATTATTACGTTTGTTGCAGATATTATTCCTTATATCGGTCCATTTTTAGGTTTTTTACCTGCCTTTATTTTAGCTCTTTTAGATAATCCGATTAAGGCTGTTTGGGTAGGGATTTTCTTTGTCATTATACAATGGGCAGAGAATAATATTTTAGCGCCACGTGTATTAAGCGCCAGCATAGGGATGAATCCGATTCTTATATTATTGAGTTTAGTAATAGGCGGAGGAATGTTTGGAGTTCCCGGAATGGTTTTATCAGTGCCGGTAGTGGCAACTGCAAAAGTTATTTTTAAACATATTAAGCCGAATTTGAAAGACTTCTTTATTCAAGATGAAGAAGAGGAAGAAACAGATTCGACTCTATAATTTTGGAGGTTATTTATATATATGAAAAATTTGAACATGAACGAAATTAGAAGCGAGTTTTTGAAGTTTTTTGAAGAGAAAGAACATCTAATTCTAAAGTCTTACTCTTTAATTCCTGAACACGACAAGAGTTTACTGCTTATTAATGCAGGGATGGCTCCCTTAAAAAGATATTTTACCGGAGAATTTAAAATGGCGAAAGATCGTGCTGCATCTTCTCAAAGATGTATACGAACAGGAGATATAGACCAAGTTGGAATTACCCATCGCCACGGTACATTTTTTGAAATGCTGGGAAATTTTTCTTTTGGCGATTATTTCAAACGAGAAGCTATTACTTGGGCTTGGGAGTTTTTAACTGAAAAAATGGAAATACCAGATGAGCTGTTATGGGCTTCTGTATATCTTGAAGACGATGAGGCCTATGATATTTGGAAAAACGAAATTGGTCTTCCAGAAGAAAGAATCGTTCGCTTAGGAAAAGAAGATAACTTTTGGGAATTAGAAGAAGGACCTTGCGGTCCTTGTTCAGAAATTCATGTTGACAGAGGAGAGGAATTCGGCTGCGGCGATCCTGACTGCAAACCAGGCTGTGATTGTGATCGTTATTTAGAAGTTTGGAACTTGGTGTTTACACAATTCAACAAAGATGCAAACGGAGAATACCATCCCTTGGAACATAAAAATATCGACACTGGAATGGGACTAGAAAGAATTGCACTGGTTTTAGAAGGTGCTAACAACATTTTTGAAGTATCTGTGATTAAAAATATTATTGATGCAATAGAAAGAAAAGCAAATATAAAATACGAAGAAGACTCTGTAAAAGATGTTTCTATACGTATTATTGCCGACCATATCCGAGCAGCTACTTTCTTAATATATGATGGCATTATTCCAAGCAATGAGGGAAGAGGATATGTATTAAGAAGATTAATCCGAAGAGCATCCCGCCATGGCAAATTTCTCGGTGTTAAAGGTGTATTCTTAACAGAAATATCCAAAGCGGTAATGTCTTCTTATAGCGGAGAATATCCTGAGTTAACAAGAGATCAGGAAAGGATTTTTAAAATACTGGAAACAGAAGAATTAAAATTCCAAGAAACCCTAGAACAAGGTCTAAAACATTTAGAATCAATCATGGACAGCGAAGAAGGGAACACTATCAGCGGAGAAAATGCTTTCAAATTATATGATACATTTGGCTTTCCTTATGAATTAACAAAAGAAATCTCAGAAGAAAAAGGCTACACAGTAGACGAAGAAACATTCAAAAAGCTGATGGAAGAACAAAAAACAAGATCTCGAAGCGCTCGAGAAGACGGGGATAACGAGGCTTGGGAAAAAACAGACAATATTGTAATTAAAGAATTGGATGGAACAGAGTTCTTAGGATACAGCGAGCTTGCTTCATCTGGAAAAATCTTAAGGATATTTAAAGAAGGCAAAGAGACAGATCGACTTGTTGAGGGAGAAAAGGGTATAATAGTACTAGATCGATCTCCTTTCTATGGCGAAAGCGGAGGTCAAGTGGGAGATATCGGCTTTTTAAGAGGAGAATTTGGTTTTGCTGAAGTAAGAGATACTCAGAAGAACAAAAATGCTGCAATACTTCATCATGTAGAGGTTGCTGAGGGATCTTTATCTGTAAAAGACAAAGTAGAAGCAGAAGTCGATATTATGACACGACGGGATACGATGAAAAACCACTCTGCTACCCATTTGTTAAATAAAGCGTTAAGAGAAGTGTTGGGAGAACATATCAATCAGGCAGGTTCCTATGTAGATTCTAAGAGACTTCGTTTTGACTTAACTCATTTCGAAGGGATTTCAAAAGAAGATTTAAAAAGAATCGAAGAGATTGTAAACGAACAAATCGCTTTAGGACTTCCCGTTGCTGTTCGAGAAATGAGCTTAGTTGAATCCCAAGAGGAAGGTGCGATAGGCCTTTTTGAAGACAAATACAAAGATGTAGTTCGTGTAGTAAATATGGGCAATGGATATTCTGTGGAATTGTGCGGAGGTACCCATGTCAGCACTACATCTGATATTCAAATGTTGAAAATCATGTCAGAGTCCTCTGTCGCATCAGGTATTCGTAGAATTGAAGCAATTACTGGAAGGGAAGTTTATAAGCATATGACAAGTTCCGACCGTGTCCTTTCAAATGTCGGTACTTTATTAAAAGCTGCACCAGAAGAACTTGATCGAAGAATTATTGAACTTCAGAGTGAAAACAAAGGTCTTCAAAAAGAGGTTCATAATTTAAAACAAGAAGAGAGCGCTAAGTCCTTAAACGACGTACTAGACCAGGCTGCTGAATTATCCAACGGCAGCAAAGTTGTTGCTTTCCAGTTTGAAGATATGGATATGGATACCATTCGAGGACTTGGAGATAAAATTCGCGATCAGATAGCATCAGGAGTTATTGTACTTTCGACAGTTAAAGAAGGAAAGCTGAATTTCATTGCTATGGTAACGAAAGATCTTATAGAAAAGGGTGTATTTGCAGGCAATATTGTCAAACAAGTTGCACAGATTACTGGCGGAAACGGCGGAGGCAGAAAAGATTTCGCAGCAGCTGGAGGAAAAGATATTTCTAAAGTGGATGAAGCATTAGGACAAGTTAAAACTATTGTTGAACAGATGTTATAATCAGAAGGGAGATTAGAATGGATAAAGATTTTGATAAAAATGAAACGGTCCGCTTTGTGCTTCCGAAAGAAGAACAAATAGCGATTAAGGATATTCTTGAAAAAGTTTATCAATCTTTGCAGGAAAAAGGCTATGACCCAAAAAATCAGATAATAGGATATATATTGTCTGGAGATCCGACGTATATTACAAGCTATAACAATGCCAGAAATTTAATTAGACAAGTAGATAGAGACGAATTATTGGAAGAACTTCTAAATTATTATTTAAATGATTTAGGTATTATTGAGAAGAAATAAATGAAGAAAAGATTTTTGGGAAAGACCGATATAGAAGTTTCGCCTTTATGTTTCGGGAGTCTTACAATGACTCCCTTTCAATCGAATCTTACTGTAGAAGAAGGTGCAGAGCTCCTTTGTTATGGATACGATAAAGGTATCAAATTTGTAGATACGGCACAGCTTTATGAAAACTATCAGTATATCCGAAAGGCTTTAGATTATATTCCTAGACAAGACTATATTATTAGTTCGAAAACTTATGCGTGGAATGAAGAGCTTGCAGAAAAAGCGTTAAAAGAAGCTA
Organism: Gallicola sp. Sow4_E12; assembly: GCF_052116305.1. Taxonomy (NCBI): domain Bacteria; kingdom Bacillati; phylum Bacillota; class Tissierellia; order Tissierellales; family Peptoniphilaceae; genus Gallicola; species Gallicola sp. Sow4_E12. The sequence continues at coordinate 63,669 of NZ_JBQKLI010000010.1, forward strand.
TGGAGAGTTTGGGTACGGATTATATAGATATATTTCTTCTCCATGAGCAGGAATCAGAACATACTATAAAAGGCCATTACGAAGCGTTAGAGTATCTCATCAAAGCAAAAGAAAAAGGATACATTCGTGCAGTCGGATTATCCACTCACAGAGTAAGTGGTGTCCTTGGAGCGAACAAATATAAAGAGATTGAAGTTCTTCATCCGATTCTAAATAAAAAAGGATTAGGCATAGCAGATGGAACGGCTGAAGATATGGTAGAGGCCCTTCGTCAGTCAAAAGCTCTTTCGAAGGGAATCTATAGTATGAAACCTTTAGGAGGAGGTCATTTAATAGCAGAGATAGAAGAAGCCTTTCAATTCTTGAAAAAATGCGAATTTATTGATTCTATAGCTGTTGGACTTCAATCTAAAGAGGAAATAGACTGCAATCTTTCTTTATTGGAAAATGGCATATATCCAGAAGTGCTTAAAAGCACATTAAGCCATAAAAAAAGAAAACTGATTATTGAAGATTACTGCATCGGGTGCAGAAATTGTGTAAAACGATGCGGTCAAAAGGCTTTATCTCTTGTGGATAATAAAGCTGTCGTAGACAGCAGCAGATGCGTATTATGCGGTTATTGTGCTACTGTATGCGAAGATTTCTATATAAAGGTGATTTAAATGAATAGATACATGGGTTTAGACGTTGGAGACAAAACCATCGGCGTTGCTATAAGCGATCCGTTTTTTATAACAGCTCAAGGATTGTATACCATAGAAAGAATAGGTATTAAAAAAGATGTGAAGGAAATCCTGAGCTTAATCGAAAAATATGAGATAACTAGAATTGTGGTAGGACTTCCCAAAAATATGGACAATTCAATAGGACCCCAGAGCGAAAAAGTTATGGATTTCGTAGAAAAATTGAAAAGAAGAACGAGAGTTGAAGTTGTATTTCATGACGAGCGTCTAACAACGGTATCTGCTGAAAGAATATTAATTGAAGGCAATGTCAGCAGAAAAGACCGCAAGAAGAAGATCGATACAGTAGCTGCATCTTATATTTTACAAAATTATTTAGACTGTCAATAGAGGTGGAAAAGATGAATCGTTTAGAATTAACGGATGAAAATGGGGAAGTAGAAATTTTTGATCTTTTAGATACATTCGGCATGGACGATGATGATTATGCTGTAATGACATCAACTAAAGACGGCGAAAATTATATTTTTAAAATTCAGTACGTAGACAATGAAGTAAATTTTATAGGGATCGAGGATCAAGATGAATTAGATGATGCCTGTGCGATCTATGAGGAATTAAAAGAAGAAAAAACACAGTAATGGAGGTAGTCATGAAATCTGAAAGATTACATGAGTTGCTCATCCAAAATGGCTATAAGCTTACGAAACAAAGAGAATTGATATTCGAAGTGCTTAATGAAAATAAAGGTACGCATTTAAGCCCTGAAGAAATACATCTTATAGTTAACAAAATGGATAAAGACATCGGCATAGCGACTGTTTATCGGACTCTTTTATTATTTGAGGAATTAAATATCGCTTATAAATTAGATTTCGATGATAATCGATATAGATATGAAATAGCAGATGAGGATAAGGAACATCAGCATCATCATCTTATTTGCAATAATTGTGGTAAAGTTCTAGAAGTTAGAGAGAGTCTGTTAGAAGAGATAGAAAAAGGGCTTTTAAATAAATATGGTTTTGTTGTTCAAGATCATGAACTAAAATTCTATGGATTATGCTCCGAATGTCAAAATCCTGAAGAGGATAAGAAGGAGATATAAAGTGTCAAGAAAACCGAATAAATTAAAAGTAATCCCATTGGGAGGACTAAAAGAAATCGGGAAAAATATGACTGTAGTTGAATATAAAGAAGATATCATTATAGTGGACTGCGGAATGACTTTCCCGGATGAGGACATGTTGGGAGTAGATATTGTCATTCCCGACATCAGTTATTTAGAAAAAAACAAAGATAAAATTAGAGGTATAGTAGTAACCCATGGACATGAGGATCACGTAGGAGCGATTCCTTATGTATTAAAAAAATTAGATATCCCTGTATACGGTACAAGACTTACTATGGGACTTTTAGGGAATAAAATAAAGGAACATAATCTCAGCAAAAATTGTCTTCATGTTGTAGATAAAGGTGCAAGCATCAAACTGGGTGTATTTAAAATCGATTTTATTCAAGCCAGCCACAGCATACCGGATGCTGTAAGTTTTGCAATTCATACTCCTATGGGAGTACTGATTTTTACAGGTGATTTTAAGATCGATTATACTCCGATAGATGGGGATAAAATGGATTTAAACAGACTTGCAGCTCTTGGCTCAAAGGGAGTTTTAGCTTTATTCGCAGACAGTACAAATGTTGAAAGAGAAGGCTATACTTTAAGTGAAAGCACTGTAGGGGAAACCTTTAAGGAATTATTTGCTAAAGCTTCAGATCGAATAGTAGTTGCAACCTTTGCCTCGAATGTTCATAGAATCCAGCAGATCATTTCTGCAGCTGAAGAAAATGGAAGAAAAGTAGCGTTGTCTGGCCGTTCAATGTTAAATACCGTTTCTGTTGCTACAGATTTGAATTATCTGAAAGTAAAGCCAGAAACGTTTATTGATATCAATGAAATTAATAATTATGAAGATCATGAGATTTGTCTGCTTACTACAGGCAGCCAAGGAGAACCTATGAGTGCTATGACTCGTATGGCTTATGGAGATCATAGAAAGGTGCATTTAGTTCCTTCAGATACGGTAATCATTTCTGCTTCTCCTATTCCGGGAAATGAGAAAACAGTATATGGTGTTATTAATAAACTGACGGAAATCGGAGTTAAAGTAATATACCAATCTTTGGCAGATGTTCATGTGTCCGGTCATGCTTGTCAGGAAGAACTGAAATTGATCCATAGTCTTGTTCAGCCGAAATATTTTATACCGGTGCATGGCGAAGCGAGACATTTAAAAATTCATAAAAATCTAGCTATGAAATTAGGAATGGATGAAGATTCAATATTTGTTGCAGAAAATGGAAATACAATTGAATTCACTTCAAAAACTGCAAAACTCGTTGAAACAAGTTTCGCTGACAATGTTTTAGTAGATGGATTAGGTGTGGGCGATGTCGGGAATGTAGTTTTAAGAGATCGTAAACATCTTTCTGAAGACGGTTTGATCGTCGTGGTTGTTACGGTTAATAAAGATAAAAAAGAAGTGGTAGCAGGTCCGGATATCATCTCGAGAGGATTTGTCTATGTAAAAGAACATACTGATCTTATGGATGAAGCAAGAGCAGTTGTAGCTAAGGTATTAGACGACTGCAGCCAAAAGCAGATAAGAGACTGGAGCACTATTAAGTATAAAATCAGAGGTGCTTTAAAGTCCTTTGTATTTACAGAAATCAAACGAAATCCAATGATTCTGCCGATAATAGTAGAAGTATAGTAGAAAAGCTTAGAGAAATTCTAAGCTTTTCTTAAGTTTTTGCAAAGGTGAAAAATGACAAATATTACAAAAGATTATATTACTGAATATATACAAGGATTAACAGAAACAAAAGATCCTCAGCTTTTAGAGATGGAAGAATATGCAAAAAAGCATTTTGTACCGATTATTGAGCCTGAAGTGGCCAGGTTTTTAGAGACTCTTGTCAAAATGAAAAAACCAAAGAAAATCCTCGAAATAGGAACAGCAATCGGCTACTCCGCTTTAATTATGTATAAAGCACAACCGGATTGTCATATTACAACTATAGAAATCAAAGATGAGATGTATTATAAAGCCATAGAAAACTTTCAAAAAGCAGATGCGAGAGAACATATTCACTCTATTTGCGGAGATGGACTAGAGGCTGTCCGATTTTTGGAGGGTCCTTTCGATTTTGTTTTTTTAGACGCAGCAAAAGGCCATTATAAAGAATATTTTGATGAAGCTTTGCTGCGCTTAAACAGCGGAGGCGTAATTCTCTCTGATAATATTTTATTTAGAGGGATGGTTGCATCAGATGATTTAGTAGAACATAGAAAAATAACGATCGTTCGCAGATTAAGGGAATATTTAACATATATCACAAATCTTGAAGGAGTTTCTACTTCAATTATTCCGCTTGATGACGGAATGGCGATTACAATTAAAGATTAAAGAGGTGCAGATATTGAAAAAAATTGAACTTTTAGCTCCTGCTGGAGATTTAGATAAACTAAAAATGGCCATAGATTACGGCGCAGACGCAATTTATTTGGCTGGGGAAGCCTATGGACTGCGAACTGCATCGAAAAATTTCACAGATGAGAAGATGAAAGAAGCTGTAGAATATGTCCATGAACGAAATAAAAAAATATACGTAACAATGAATATTGTTCCCCATGACTTAGACTTAGTGGGAATCGAAGAATATGTCCAGAAATTAGTGAAACTTAAAATAGATGCACTGATTATATCTGATCCTGGAATATTTTCAGTGATAAAGGATATTGCTCCAGAAATGGAAGTTCATTTATCCACTCAAGCTTCAGCAACGAACTCTTTAACCATAAAATTTTGGAAAGAATTGGGAATGAAGCGTATTGTTCTTGCACGGGAACTATCATTAGAAGAGATCAGAAAAATAAAAGATGCGGTACCAGATGTTGATTTAGAGGCTTTTGTCCATGGGGCAATGTGTATTTCTTATTCAGGCAGATGCCTTTTGAGTAATTATATGACAGGAAGAGATGCAAATAGAGGCGATTGTGCACAAGCCTGCCGATGGAAGTATCGTCTTGTAGAAGAAAAAAGACCGAATGAGTATTATCCTATAGTAGAAGAAGATGGCGGCACCTTCATATTTAACTCAAAAGATTTATGTATGATTGAATATATCCCGCAGTTAATAGAAAGCGGAATTGATTCTTTTAAAATCGAAGGAAGGGTTAAAAGCCAGTATTATGTTGCGACGGTAATTCGATCTTATAGAATAGCAATCGATGCATATTACAGAGGGGAATATACTGCTGAATTAGCACAAAGATTATTAAGTGAAATAAAGAAAGTCAGCTATCGTGATTTCACCCAAGGATTTTTCTTAAACAAACCGACTGAAGAAGATCAATTATATGAGAACAGCTCCTATATCAGAGATTATGATTTTGTCGGAATAGTTCTCGATTATGATAAAGAGAAAAGAATGGCGAAGATTGAGCAGAGAAATCGAATTTTTAAAGGGGACGAGGTGGAAATATTCGGGCCTGAAGATGGTTTTAAAATTTGTAATATTTCCCAAATGATCAATGAAAAAGGCGAAGAAATCGAAGTGGCAAATCATGCTCGTGAAGTATTTTTTGTGCCTCTGGAAGAAGAGGTTAACAGAGGAGATTTGATAAGAAAAAAGATATCTTAAGCACATAGAAATCAACCCTTTTGAAGCCGCCTCATTCGTTTTCATCTATTATGATTTATGCTATTATAGTATTATATATGTTTATGGATGAGGTGATAGTACTTGGAGAGACGAAGAACTGGAAAGATGAATTCAAAAAAAAGAAGAGTCTCGCCAAAGAGACAAAAGAGAAATCCTATCTTTAGGATAGCTGGATTAGTTCTAGCCGCTTTATTAATCTACAATTTATATATTCATTTCTACAAAAATAGATCGGCGACCTTAACAGTACCATCAACCTATAGTTCTATTATCGACACGACAGCTTTGATTATACGGGATGAAGTTGTATATAACACAACGGGAGCCGTAAAAAATAATGATCAGAAAGTTTCAGTAGGTACGCCGATGGAAACGAACGAAAATTATTCAAATACTACAGGGTATAATATCAAAGCATTAGAAAGCGAAATCAAAACCTTAGAAGAACTATTAGTAAGTTATGATGAAAACGAAATATCGCGCAAAGAATTAACAAAAGAGAATTTAGATGTACTTCTTCGAGAAATAGATCAGAACAATTTGATGAATGTCAATAACTGGTATTCGGAGAATTTTAGAAACTTTAATTTAACGGAAGATCAAATATATGATCGTTTATCTCGATTAAAAATTCATCAAGATATCATTACAAAGCAAGGTAAAGATGTAGTCACATTAAATACTGGCGAAATAGTCAATGGAATCGATTATTATGAAAGTGTTTTAAGTTATGATATCGTAAATGATATTGACAATGACTTTTTCTTTTCTGAAGCAGCGTTAGCTAAATTCCCGGAAAAAAAAGAAGGATATAAGGTTATAAACAACCTTAATTATATTTTACGCTTATCCGTTGGAAATAAAGATTTGTACAAGTCTTATGAAATAGGTTCGCCTATAACAATTGCAATCGGCGACAATTCTTTTAAAGGAATTGTGAAGTCTTTAAGCATTGGAAAAGATTTCACACAAATCAATGCGGTATTTGATGAAGGTTTTAATCACATAAAACGTGACAGATCCTTAAAGATGTCGATCATCAATTATGAGACAAATGCCTTTGAAGTATCGAAATCAGCCATATTAAAAAAAGAAGATCAAGACGGTGTTTTTGTTCGCGATGCCAGCGGTATAGTAATTTTCAAACCGATTCAGATTCTAAGCGAGAAGAATAATAAATATGTGTTGGATGCAGGGAACGATGGTTTTATAAAAATAAAAGACAAAGAAATTAAAACGGTAGAGGCTTACGATGAAATACTTTTAAATCCAAAGGCCGTTCAGGAAGGAGAACTATTAAATTAGTGATATTATGACAATTTATAATAATTTAGATTTAATAAACAGGGATATTGAAGAGTTGCTGCAGCGTTTAGACCGGGAAAATGAGCCCTTTACATTAATTGCAGTATCTAAAACTGTAGATTGCGACAAAATTCAAGAAGCAATAGGATGGGGCATTACAGATATTGGAGAAAACAAAGTCCAAGAAATCCTTCGCAAAGAGAAAGAACTAGGCGATAGTGTCCGTATCCATATGATTGGTGCACTTCAGAGCAATAAAGTTAAAGATGTAATAGATAAATCTGTGTTGATTCATTCGTTAGATAGAAATTCGCTGCTTAAAGAGATAGAAAAAAGAGGACGTCAAAAAGAGCAGATCGTCGATTGTCTGATAGAAATAAATCTTGGAGAAGAAGAAAGCAAAGCGGGTATTTATTTGGAAAATCTCGAAGAGTTTATTCAAAAAATTGAACATTGTAGTTTTGTTAGAATCAAAGGTCTTATGACGATTGCACCATTTTTTGAAGATACGGAGAAAGTAAGACCTATATTTAAAAAAATGAAAGAATTATATGATGATATTAATTCAAGAAAATTAAACAATTTTGATATGGAATATCTTTCTATGGGGATGAGCCATGATTTTAAAGTAGCGATAGAAGAAGGGTCTAATATGGTTCGAATTGGCACATCCATATTTGGAGAAAGAGATTATAGTAAAAAATAGGGGGAGTTAGGATGGCAAAGTTTACAAGCAAGGTTAAAGAATGGTTAGGTTTTGGTGATGAGTATAATGATGAATACTATGACGAGTATGAGGAATATCCTGAATACGACGACTATGAATCACCTTATAAAGAAGAAGCTGTAGAAGATAAAATGATTGAAGAAGATAAAAACAGCTATGATCGTATTAAGAGATCCAATATTGTTAATATTAAAGAAAATGCACAAGATAGAGTAAAAATTATTATACATGAACCAATTCATTTTGATGATGCTCCTGCAGTTCTAGACGATATTTTATCCCGAAAAGTAGCCGTACTTAACCTAGAAATGCTTGAATTAGATAAAAAACGACAAATATTCGATTTTGTAAGCGGCGGCATCTACTCTTTAGATGGAAAAATCCAAAAAGTGACGAAAGACATATTCGTAATCGCTCCAAATGGAATAGATATTGATGGAAAAATCAAAGACCAAATACAAAGTAAAGGATTTTATCAGTTATAAGTATGAATATTTATAGATTTGTTAGCGTTATATTCCGTATTATAAATTATGCGATTCTAATCAGGATTCTGCTTTCTTGGATAAGACCGCCAATGGATAATCCTATTATCCGATATCTTTACGATTTCACAGAAATCTTTTTAGCACCGATGCGAAACTTTCTGCAATCTATAGGACTTAATAGAGGTATTATCGACTGGTCTCCTATCCTGACAGTACTAATCCTGTCATTTATCGAGCGAGGTGTAATAGAATTATTAATAAGAGTACTTTAAAAAATAGTATCATCGGCCACATTGCTGATCCGGAAATAAAAGAGACTATCGATTCGTTTATTGATAGTCTCGTTTTAGTACTGAACAAGCCAATCGTAGTCTGCTCAGATTTTTTTAATCCCAAGGAACTGGAATATGCAGTTTCATTATTGAACAATCAGAAGATGGATTATATAAAGTATGGCGGTTATGAAGGCTGTGAAAGAGCCGTTGTCTTAATGGGCGAATATTTAGAATCTAAAGATATTAGAGAAGAAGTCCAGATTGTTAAGATCAGCTGTTCCCAGGAGTTAACACATTCCTCTATTTTAGGATCTCTTTTGGGATTAGGTCTTGAGCGAAAAAAAATAGGCGATATTATAATAGATGAGAACACTGCATATGTAGTATTAAAAAAAACAATTACAAATTTTATTATCCAGAATCTGGAAAAGGTCGGTAGAAATCGCGTGAAATTGGAAGTTTTCGAGGAAGAGATTCCAATAAAAGAAGATAGTACAATGGATAAAAAAGTTACCGTCAGTTCTATGAGAATCGATGTGCTTCTTTCTTCTGTTCTTCATATTTCGAGAGGCAAAGCCAACACTTTATTGCAGAAGGAATATGTCAAAGTCAATCATGAATTGATCAAGTCCAAGAACAAGATTCTTTCCAAAGGGGATATGATTTCTGTCCGAAAGCACGGTCGTTTTTATATAACGGAGGTTCTTGGGAAAAGCAGAAAAGATAAATTTATTCTTCTGATTAAAAAAATAGTATAGGAGCAGATTATGTTGCCAATTGTCGTTGTAGCAGTTCTGATTATAGATCAGATTACGAAATATTTAGCAATCAATTTAAAAGACGGAAGAACCATTTCATTAATAGGAGACCATTTATCTCTTGTGTATCTTGAAAATAGAGGTGCAGCCTTCGGTATATTACAAAATCAGAAATGGTTTTTGATGGTTAGCTCAATTCTTATAATCGGCTATTTAGTTTATTTTTATTTAAAACACAAAGAGTCTTTAAACCTTCTTATGAGATTAGGGATAGGGTTAGTTTTGGGCGGTGCTGTTGGAAATATGATTGACAGAATATTTAGAGGTTTTGTTGTTGATTTTATATCCTATCGTTTTCCAAACGGGTACGGGTTTCCGATTTTTAATATAGCAGATATGGCTGTAGTGATAGGATGTATTGTTCTTATACTGTCATCGTTTCAAAAGGAGGAAAAAGAGAGTGGTAGAAATTGGTAATCAATGGGATGAACTCTTAAGAGAAGAGTGGAATAAAGAATACTATCGTAAACTAAGGAAAAACTTAATTGAGGAATACCGTCACAATACTGTTTTTCCTGACAAAGAACTATTATTCGAAAGTTTAAAACGCGTCGATTATGAGGATGTCAAAGTAGTAATTTTAGGGCAGGATCCATATCATGGTAAAGGCCAGGCTCATGGATTTAGTTTTTCAGTACTTCCGGGAACAAGAATTCCGCCTTCCCTTAGAAATGTTTATAAAGAGCTTCATGAAGATTTAGGCTGCAGCATTCCGAATAACGGTTATCTTATGAAATGGGCAGAACAAGGTGTTTTACTGCTTAACACCTCCTTAACAGTACGTGAAGGCCAAGCGAATTCCCATAAAGATTTAGGATGGCATATTTTAACGGATCGAATTATTGAACTGTTGGGCAGCAGAGAAAAAGAAATGGTATTTATTCTTTGGGGCAGAAACGCAATCAACAAAATTCCATTGATTAAAAACAAAAATCATCTTATTTTAAAGTCTGTTCATCCATCTCCTTTATCGGCTCATCGAGGATTTTTCGGAAGCAGACCCTTTTCAAAGACGAATCAATTTTTGATCCGGCATAAGGAAGAGCCCATAGATTGGCAAATAGAGAATATATAATGAAAGAACTAAAATTTATAATAAAAGATGGCGAAGGTTCAAGACTTGATCTTTTTCTATCAAAAAATATAGAAAATATCAGCAGATCGAAACTTCAAAAAATAATAAAAGAATCTGTATTTGTAAATGAAAAAAAAAGAAAGTCGAATTATAAAGTTCAAAAAGACGATATTATAAGAATTCAGCTCCCTGAAGAGGAAATGAAAATACAGAAGGAAAATTCCCCGTTGGATATACGTTATGAAGATGAGGATTTGCTTATTTTATTTAAACCGAAAGGGAAAATCGTACACCCTACGGACTCTGTAAGAGAAAATACAGTTGTAAATGCCCTATTGTATCGCTTTGATCAATTATCAAACCTTTCAGGAGAGGAGAGGCCCGGAATTGTTCACCGCTTAGATAAAGATACAACAGGTCTGCTTATTATTGCAAAAAACAATGAAATCCATGAAAAACTGCAGATCCTTTTTAAAGAACGAAAGATTAAAAAGATTTATTATGCCCTTTGCAATGGAGATTTCAGCGAAACAGAAGGAGATATCTATGCGCCTATTGGAAGAAACCCGAATAAACGCACAGAGATGGCAGTAAACGGCTTAAATTCAAAAGAGGCGCATACTTCCTATAGAATAGTATGGAACAATGATAATTATAGTCTTGCAGAGATCCATCTTGACACAGGAAGGACTCATCAAATCAGGGTTCATATGAAATATATACATCATCCTATAGTAGGAGACCCGGTATATGGTCTAAGAAAAGAAAAGTTAAAGGTATCCTCACAGCTTTTATCGGCCTGCAGGTTGGAATTTATTCATCCAAACACGGGTGAAAAAATAAGCATTCAGTCGGTACCGGATGAAGAGTTTATGAAAGTATTAGAAAAGCTGGGCTGCTGTTATTTTAAATAGAAAAAGCTGATATCAATATGATATCAGCTTATATTTTTATAAAAGATTTATTCCGTTGTTTTTGCAGGCTCGAATCATAGATTCTGGCCATACGCTGGATTGGACTTCCCCGATATGAGCTTTTTGTAAAAGAAGCATACAAATTCTTGACTGTCCGATACCGCCGCCTATTGTCAAGGGGAGGAGACCGCTTGTCAGCATGCTGTGATACTCTAATTTTAATCGTTCTTCTTCATTTTGAATACGAAGCTGTTCCACCAGGGACTGTGAATCTACACGGATTCCCATAGATGAAAGCTCAAGGCAGTCCTCGAGAATTGGATTCCACACAATAATATCTCCGTTCAAGCTCCAGTCATCATAATCTGGAGCTCTATTATCGTGCGGTTTTCCAGAATTTAACACTCCTCCGATTTCCATAAGAAAGAGTGCGCCGTGTTCGCGGCAAAATGCCTTTTCTCGTTGTTCAGGGCTTAAAGAAGGATATAAATCTTCCAGTTCCTGTGATGTTTTAATGTGAATATTATCTTTTAATACAGGGGAATATCCGCTGTAAGTATTTTTAAGCATTTCTTGAGTTTCTAAAAGACAGCCATAGATGGACTCTACTGTTGAAATCAGAAATTCTTTAGTACGTTGTTCTTTTGTAATTACTTTTTCCCAATCCCATTGATCCACGTAAAGAGAATGTGTATTATCTGTAATTTCACAAGGTCGTATGGCGTTCATATCCGCATAGATTCCATATCCGGGCTGAACATTATAGTTTTTTAATGCAATTCTTTTCCATTTCGCTAGAGATTGTACAATTTCCAAGACCTCTACTTGATCTCCATTTCGGAATTTGAAATGCACCGGTACTTCAACACCATTCAAATTATCATTGACCCCTGTACTTTGCGGTACAAAAAGAGGTGCAGAAACACGTGTAAGATTTAATTTATTTGCCAAATTAGATTCAAAAAAATCTTTAATAGACTTGATTGCTTTCTGAGTTTCTATGATATCTAATGATGAGCTGTAACCCTCTGGTAAAATTAACATAATTTTTATCCTCCGATTTTTGAATTCCAGTCCTATTATATAGAATACTGTTCATCGAGTCAATTTCATAAATTATAATTTTTCTATGGTATAATTTAGGAGAGGTGATACTATGACGATAAAAATTGTTCTTGATTCCGGTAGCGATATTCCATCTACTTGGATAGATCAGGAGATTATGAAGATTGTTCCTTTAACAGTAATCGATTCCAATAAAGGTATCGAATATAAAGATTACTATGATCTAAGCAAAGAAGAATTGTATAAAAATATGAAAGAAGGTACTGTATATAAAACATCTCAGCCTTCGCCAGAGAGTTTTTATGAAGTTTTCAAAGAAGAAATAGAAAAAGGAAATATTGTGCTTTGTTTAGCGATGTCATCCGGCATCTCTGGGACTTACCAATCCGCACAGATAGCTTATCAAAAACTGAAAGATGAAAATAATGAGGATAATGTCCATATTTTTGACACGAAAGGGGCTTCTGGCGGTGTATCTTTAATAGCTGTTCAATTGCAAAAATATATAGATCAGGGCCATAGTCTAGAAGATGTGAAGAAGTATGCAGAATTTTTAATTGATAATTTAAATAGTTTATTCTGTGCTGAAGATCTTGTTTATTTATACCGCGGCGGCAGAATCTCCAAAGCTGCAAAGATTGTTACTGGAGTACTGGATATTAAACCTGCAATGCGTATTAATAAAGAAAACGGAAAATTAGAGTCTTACGACAAGGCTCGCGGCGAAACGAAAGTATATAAACTCCTTGCGAAAATGATGCTGGAAGATTCTACAAAAGAAGAGCTGCAGAAACAAGAGATTTATGTCTATCACAGCTATAGTTTAGAGAAAGCTGAGAAAATAAAGAATATCATTGAAAAAGAAATAGGGGCATCTAATATATTTGTATCTGATATTGGTTGTACTATTGGTGCACATACAGGTCCGGGTACGATTGCAATATTTTACTTAACTAAGACAGGAAACTTTGGAGCTTAATGGAGATAAAACAGGATGCAGAAGCTGTTCGAAATAAAAAATGTCAGGGTCTACGACAAAATAAACTATGATTCAATTGAGATATTTTCCAATCAAACGACCTTTATAATCGGAGGAAGCGGAACAGGAAAGAGTACGCTGCTTCATCTCTTAAATGCAACCATTTCTCCAGAAAGCGGAGAGATCCTTTATGAAAAAAAGCCATTAGAACAATGGGATACTTTAGAACTGCGCAGGGAAGTGCTTTTGGTCAGCCAGCAGATCTATTTATTTGACGGAACAATTGAGGAAAATTTTGAACGTTTTTACAAATACAGAAAAACGCCTCTACCTTCAAAGGAAAAATTCCGCTACTACCTAGCTCTTTGTATGGCAGATTTTCCTCTTGATACCCTATGTGCAAAATTATCAGGGGGAGAGCGGCAGAGAGTATATTTGGCAATCTTTCTATCCTTTCAGCCGAAGGTGCTGTTATTGGATGAACCGACATCAGCATTAGACGATAAAACAGCTTCTGAACTTTTTGAAAATTTAATAGCTTTAAGAAAAGAAAAAGAAAATACTATAATAGTAGTCTCCCACGATCAGCAGTTGAAAGAACAATTCGCGGAGGAAATTATCCGTATTGGAAGGGATGAGCAATGAATTCAAATGTAACAGAAATTGGTCTGGTTCAGTTTGGAAGTGTCTATATACTTTTATTAATCATTTTATGGATCATGAAGTTTTCCCGTATCGACAAAACAAGACTATTGGTGCTGGCGGGGTTTAGGATGTCGCTGCAGCTGGTGCTTGCGGGACTTGTATTGACTTATATTTTTAAGAATCCCCATCCTGTCTTTATACTTGGCTATTTGGCAGCTATGATTGTCTTTTCTATTTACAGAGTTCTCAGCAATTTTGAAATCGATAATAAAAGATTTAGAAGGATTATTGCAATATCTATAGGTCTTTCGGGGTCTGCGGTTCTGCTCTTTTTTATTTATATTGTAGTAGGCGTGTCCCTGTTTAATCCCCAATATGCTATTCCTATAGGGGGGATGCTTTTCGGGAATTCTATGACAGGAGTACAGCTTGGATTAAAGAGCTTTGCAGAACAGATCCGGGGTAACGCTGCTCGAATTGAAGCCCTTCAAAATGCTGGGGCACATCCAAAAGAAATACTAATTCCTTTTGTAAACAGAGCTATGGAAACTGCTATGCTTCCAACTCTAAATAGTATGCTGGGCATGGGAATAGTGAATCTGCCAGGAATGATGACGGGACAAATTTTATCAGGCACTCTTCCGATGACGGCGATCATTTATCAGATAGCGATCATCATAGCGATTGCAACTGTTGTTTCTTTGACAGTGTTTCTATGTCTATATGCAGGCTACAGTACATTATATAATGATAGAAATCAAATTATGGTTCACTACAAATAAAAAACAAGGCTCTATAGGATATATCAGGCCTTGTTTTTTATTTTTTTAAAAACAGTATCAAATTCTTTGTCCTGCGTGAAAAGATTAAACAGTTCATCTTGAATAAGGTCGATCTTTTGAGATCTTTTAAGGGTTTTGATTTTACATTCCAGCTTTAAAGCTTCGCTTTTTGTATCGCAGGAATGATAAAAAATATATTCTACAGGAAGTCTAGACCGAGTGCATTTAGAAGCTTTTCCTGCATTATGCTGTTGAATTCTGCGTTCTAAATCCGTTGTATATCCTGTATAAAGGGATAAGTCATTGCAAAGCAGCATATAAACAAAATTACTCATTTACGAATTCCTCCATTACAGCAGAGATCGTATCATAATTAAAACCTCTAGAGGAGAGATATGCATAGATTTTGTTTCTTAAAGCATAAGTATCGCTGTATTTTGATTTCCATTTTTCGATTTGTTTAGAGACTAATTTATGAGCGTTTTGGATTTCAGAAGTGCTAAAGTCCAGTTTTGACAGCTCTTCTTCAAAAACATCATTGCTGATTCCTAAATTTCCTAATTGATATTTTACCTTTCTTACGCTCCAATTTGTTGTATTTAATTTTGATTCAATATAAACCCTCGCAAAATAAGAATCGTCTATCAGACCTTCTCTTGTCAATTTTTCAATTATACTAGAGACAATTTCAAAGCTGTATTTTTTATTCAATTTATCCTTGATTTCTTTTTCAGTTCGGATTCGATAAGACAAAAAATTAATTGCATCGGCATAAGCTTTGTTTTTTAGTGCGATATTCTTCAGTTTATCGTAGAGATCAGGATTAATTTCTTGATCTTTTTGAAGATGATATTTTTCATAATCCTCATAGCTGATCTGGAAAGATTCTTTCGGAGTTTCGATTATAAACAAATTTGTTTTATCGTCGTAGCCTATTTTTGTGATAATCATCTTACAAAGAACACCATTATCATAGGTATAATCATAGCCAATGCTAATAGCAGAGCTACTATTCGAAGAGCTTTATTACGATCTTTCATTTCATCACCTCTAAATAATAATATCATAATCTTTGAGGAAGGTCTAAAAACTTTACTTTTTTTATTATAATCTGTACAATATTGAATAATGGGGTGATATACAAATGAATAAAAATATAACTATAAATAACGAAAGCGATTTTTATAGAATATTACCGACCACTTTAAGCAATGAACAGATGGAAATACTTAGAAAAAAAAGTTTTTCTGATCTTTTAATAGAAAGAAGCTTTTTGCAGCGAACATTAATGAAGAGAACAAGAGCTTTAGAATTATTTCATCAGCAAAGCAAATTTTTGAAAACTAAAAATTTTATTAACAGCATTTATCAAAAAATCGATCAAGAAGAAAGAGACAGCAATGTTAATAATTTGAGAATACAAGAGATTCTTATTAAATCCTGTTCCTCTAATATCGATGCCCAGTATACCATGGATGTAAAAAACAGAGAGGATTTAAATCGAATCTTTAAAATGTTTGATGAAATTAATGAAATAGCTACTCCTTTTATGGAATTTGATGCAGTTCAAGAAATTGTTATACGAGCAAATCATGCGCTACATTTCAAGTCAATGCGAATGATGAAGTTTTATTTGAATACGCTTAAAAAAATGGATAAAAAGAATCTTCATTCTTTATCGCGTAAAGATAAGTCGATTGCAACACCTATAAAAATAATGAATAATCAGAAGATTAGGGATCAGATCTATCAAGATATCTCTATATTACAAGTATCTATTGATGAATTAGATTATATTTTTATGTCAATATTGCCTAATTCAGTAGAATTACCACAATAAGGGAGGAAAAATATGGCTGAATTTAAATATGATATTGTTGAACAACTTGGAGTATTATCGGAAAATGCAAAGGGATGGCGTAAAGAATTGAATTTTGTCAGCTTCAATGAAAGAGAAGCGAAGATGGATATTAGAGAATGGAATCCCGATCATACTAGAATGAGCAAAGGAATTACATTGTCGGAAGAAGAAGCGAAAGTATTGTACGAATTACTAAAGGAAGAATTTGAAAAATAATTCTTGTGTAAATAGAAATCGAGTAGATTAATATGATAGAAATAAATGAAGCAGTCCAAATACTAGTAGAAAAAGTCCGCAGGCAAAACGATATTGAGGTCGTCTCTCTTTTAGATTCGACAGAAAGAATCTTAGCAGAAAATATTTATTCAGATATTAATGTACCGGATTTTCCGAAATCTGCAATGGATGGATATGCTTTGCGGTCTATCGATACAAAAGGCGCCTCAAAAGATAATCCTATAGAAATTACTGTTATAGAAAAAATATATGCCGGTGATTTTTCTACAATCAAGGCTGGTGAAAAAACAGCTGTTCGGTTAATGACCGGTTCTTTTATTCCAGAAGGCTATGACTCTGTGATAAAGCAGGAGCTGACAAATTATGGAGAGCACAAAGTCGAGATTTACGAAGAAATCCCGCCTTACAATCATTACTGCCCTATAGGAGAAGATGTTAAAAAAGGCGATTTAATATTTTCAAAAGGAACAAAAATTACTAGTACTCATTTAGGAATTTTGGCAAGTATAGGAAGGGATCGGGTACCCGTATTTAAGTCGATGAAGGTTTCTTTGATTTCTACCGGAAGCGAATTGCTGAAACCAGGAAATAAGCTGGAACCAGGAAAGATATTTAGCAGCACTAATTATATTATTGCTTCAAATCTTCTTCACAACGGCATAGAAATTCAAAATCTATCTATTTCTTCCGATGACATTCAAGGTCTATCTGAGCAGATAGTATCTAATTTGGAAGAAAGCGATATCCTTTTAACTACAGGGGGCGTTTCAGTAGGAGATAAAGATTTAATGCCAGATGTAATGAAGCATATAGGAGCAGAGATTTTATTTCATTCAGTAGCTATGAAGCCAGGTACTCCTGTATTAGCAGCATCTTATAAAAACAAGCTTCTGCTTTGTTTTTCAGGCAACCCTTATGCTTCATTAGCTAATTTTAATGTTTTGTTTTGGCCGGTGGCATCTGCCTTTTATGGAAGCGAAGATTTACAATTGAAAAGATTTAAGCTTGTTATAGAAGAAGGTTATCTTAAAAAAAGCCGTTTAACAAGACTCGTTCGGGCGAAGGAAAAACAAGGGAAGGTTTATCTAGTAGATAAGGTGCATAAATCCTCCGTGATATCAAATATGGTGGATTGCAATGTTATGGTTATCCAAAGGCCAAATACAGAAATAAAACCCGGAGAGGAGATAGAAGGTTTTTACCTTCCATAATTATGATAGGAATCAGTATATTAACAGGTGGAAAAAGCAGCAGGATGGGAACAGCTAAAAGCCAGCTTGATTTTTTTGGCTGCAGTTTTTTAGAGAGAAAGATTAAGATGTGGGAAAAATATCCCATCTACCTATCAGTAAATCATAAAGAGACTCTTTCTTCTCTTCCAGTCAAAGATATTACTATTGTAGAAGACAGCTTTTCAGAAACAGGACCTGTGGGCGGAATTTATGAAGTATTAAAGGCGACTTCCTATAGATGGAATTTTATTTGCGCAGTCGATCTCCCCTTTATAAAAAAAGAAATACCGGATTTTTTAGAACTTTTTATAGAGGAAGATTACGACTGTGTTCTCTTTACATTGAATGGAAAAATACATCCTTTATGCGGTCTTTACCGTAAAGAACTGGCAGAGTTTTTTAAAATTTCACTAGAACAAAAAAAGCTGAAGCTGATTTCTTTACTAAAGATGCTTCGGGTGAAATATATACCCCTAGAAAAAACGGCTTTTCCCCTAAATTTATTGGACAATGTTAATCGTCCGAATGAATATATACGATCTTTTGGAAACAGCATAAGCATCTGTGGTTTAAAAAATACTGGAAAAACGACCTTTATTAATGGAGTTCTTCGCTCTTTGTCGGAGATGGGCGTAGAAACCGCAGTACTAAAACACGATGGGAGACATGATTTTTCTATAGACCAAAAAGGTACAGATACCTATTCTTACGCTGAGTCCGGGGCAAAGAATGTGATTATTTTTAACGAAAAAAAAATAGCACAAATTCGTTATGAAAAAAATAGAATTGACTATAAAGAAATTCTCGAACGAGAAAGAGGAAAGCAGGATATTATGATTATAGAAGGACTTAAAGGAGAACCGCTGCCAAAGTTCGAGATCTTAAGAAAAAGCGTATCGGAAGTCCCCCAATCCAATCCTGTGAATCGTTTAGGGATCATTAGCGATATACCTTATACTGGAGAAGGACTTCATTTTGATTTGAACCAGCCTTCTGTATTTGCACAATATCTATACGAGCTATTCGTAAAAGACAAGAACACTATTTGAAAGGTTTATTATGAAGCGGTATTTTGATCAGATTAAAAACGAAAACCCACAATTAATATTGGAACTTTACGATCATTGTACTGCTTTGATGGAAGATTTTGAAAAAGCAGATCAATATGAAAATCGGGATTACTATACTAAAATAGACGAATTTAGCAGACTTCTTAAAGAAATTCTAAATATATTGCCGGTAGAAGGGATACAATTATCTTTGTTTGAAGAATTAGATGAAGAAAATAAAAAAGACTTTTTAACTTTAAGCGATGATTTTACTTATACGAAACCAAAAGGTTATACATTTATTGAAAACAAATATAAAGAAGCTAATTCTTTCAAAGAACTCTATATTGAGATTTTACAAGAATTATGCAGGATGGATCCTTTACTATTCTATTCAGTAGAAAAGAAAGCCAGATATAACGGGATTAAGAAACCTTATTTTTCAAAAGACAGTTCAAAACTTCAAAAACCTGTAAAAATCGGACAATTATATGCCGAGACCCACTTTAATACAATTCAAATTCGTAATCTGCTGATCAAATTTATGAAATTATTTGAATTGGGAGAAGATCAGCTTAAGATATATATTCGTTTAGACCATAAGAAGAAATACCGTTATTACGGATAGGAGGCATTGTGTTATCTTTTTTACATGGATCAGATTTTCATTTATCCGCAAGTTTTGCTCATTCGTCTTTAAGAGAAATTGCGATTAAGAGGCGTAACGATATATGGAGAAGTGTAGAGTCTTTGTTTGAACTAGCAAAAATGAAAGAAGTTGATTTTATATTTCTTACGGGAGACCTCTTTAATGAAGAGTATTTTACACTTTCCGAAATGAAGCGATTAGTGGATTTGTTTAATCTTATTCCAGAAATCAATATAATTATTACACCAGGAAATCATGATCCCTATCGGCAGGACAGTTTATGGACTGTTGTGAAAATGCCTGATCATGTTTTTTTGTTTAAAAATGAAAGGATTGAAAAGCTTGAATTTCCGAAGGCGGACATATACGGAATAGCCTTTGAAAATCAGCATTTCAAAAAAGAAAATCTTTTAGACAATCTGCTTTTGAATGAAGAGAAAACAAATATCTTAGCTATCCATGGAGATGTATATGACCGAGATTCTCCATATCTTTCAATTGACCGAAAAGAGCTTAAGAAGTATCCTTTCGACTATATAGCCCTTGGCCATATCCATAAGCCTGCGGCAGCCGATTCTAGAACGATGTATCCCGGTTCGATAGAACCTTTAGACTTTGGAGAGAAAGGCGCCCATGGTGTTATTTACGGAGAAATAGAAGATGGAGTTTTACGCACAGAAAGAATCTCTCTTTCAAAGAGTGTTTTCTTGGAGCATGTCTTTACCATCGATAATAGTTTTAATTATTATGAATTGGAAGGGGAACTGTCGGAAATAAAAAAGAACTATTCAAATAAAGTTTATTTGAGGTTGATTTTAGAAGGGTCATTATCTAAAGAATATGAAATTGATATGGAGAGCCTAAAGGAACAGTTGGGCGGTTTTTTTGAATATATAGAAATAATTGATAATATCAGCCAAGAATATGATGTTGAAAAGATTTATGAATTAAATCGGTCTAATTTGATCGGTTTATTCATTGATGAAATAAAAATGCGCAAAGAAGATCCTGCTTCAAAAATAGCATTGCAAGTTGGATTGGAGGCTTTGATAGAACATGGTGAAAAATGAAAATAGTTGAATTAAATTTAATCGATTTTGGAAAATTTCATAATCAGATTATCGATTTTAGTACAGGTCTTAATGTGCTTTATGGAGAAAATGAAAGCGGCAAAACTACAATTTTCAAATTTATAGAAGGAATTTTTTACGGTTTTGCGAAGTCTTATTTAAGAACTCTTCGTACTACCGCTGATTATGATAAATATATGCCGTGGGAGGGCAGAAACTATCGGGGAAGTATACTTTTTGAAACAAATTCAAATAAATACAGGATTTATAGAGATTTTATTTCTAAAGAGTACTACATCTATGATGAAACAACGGGTACAGATATTAGTCCAGAGCTGGAAGGTTATTCCAGGTCCAATCTTTCTTTTCCTGGAGAGTTTTTTTTCGGCATAGGTTCCGAGCTTTTTTCAAAAGTTTTTGTGATACAAGAAGATCTATTGAGTATGGAAGATCAGACAAAAGAAATACTTCAAGATCAATTGACTCAGCATTCTGCACAAGCTTTAGAGTCATTTTCTGCTTATTCCAGTTTACAGTATTTAGTGAATTTAAAAAATGAAATAGGTACAACAAAGGCAAAGAAAAAACCATTAGGCTCCCTGCACCATGAAAGAGAGAATCTGCTGAAAGAGCTGGAATCTTTAGAAGATATAAGAAAAGAGTATAAGATTTCCATAAGCCAGTTAAGAGCATTAGAAGAAGAAAGGGAGTTGCTAGAGAAGGAGTTCAGCTTATCTCAAACACAAGCCTTATTCGAAGAACGCAGCCGTTTAGAATCGGCTATGAATATGAAGAATAATTTGAACAATGAAATTAAATCTCTAGAATTGGAAATAAAAACATCTCATTTATTGAACACTGTCTCAGATGAAGAGATAGACCAGTACATATCGAACCTGCATTCTTTAGATCGAATTAAAAATGATTATGATCGAATATCCACGGCTAAAAAAGAATCTTTCCAGCGGTTAAAAAAACTGCATTCGGAATTTCATCTTAATAAAGATGTTGAAAATCGGTATAAAGAAATTGAAAAAAGGTATGTGAAAAATAAAAAATTATCGAAAAGGATACAATATATTTTCTTCTTTTCGATACTTCCATTACTGATGTTTTTATACAGTTATTATAGCGGACAAATCAATGTGTTCTATATATCGTTAGTATTATTGGCTGCGGTGATCTTGGCAGTTCTGCTTTTGTTTTCTGCACAAAAGAAATTAAAAGATGAGATTAAGCAGAAAACAAAAAGTTTGGTGATGGACTACGATCTCCCTAAACTATCTACAAAAGAGCTGCTGCAGAATTATATGCCTCTACATACCGATGCCTCTTCAACAAGCGAATATACGTTAATTCAAGAACAGATAGAGGACTATGATCTTCGGATAGATTATTTGATCCGCCAGGAAGATGAAAAAACAGAGGAACTTAGAGCTTTTTTATTCAAAATTGATAAAGTTGATATTCTTACTTTTGAAGAATTAGAGAATTTGAAGAACAGAGAAAAATCAATTATTGAAACCTGCATACAAAAAAAATCACTCTTAAAACAAGTAGAAAGTGAATTTGATTTTACACGTTTGAATTATTTGAGAGATCTGAAGCTGGAAAAGAAAGATGTAGAGAAATTTGAAACGATAAACGAAAAGGTTAGAGATAACAGCACGAAAATATCTGCTTTGAAGGAAAGAATATCCTTTTTGGAACCAAAACTTGAACAATTGTTAGAGTCCACAGAGCGTGTAGAGGAATTAAATGTTAAAATAGAGTATTATAATGATAGAAGAAAAGGGATCGAACTTGCCATCGAATCGATTAATCTTGCAAAAAATAATATCTATAAGAATTATATCCCTAGAATTAATAAAATGCTTTCTACTTTAATGAGTGAATTGCGAGGGGAAGGTGCTGTTTTTAAAATGGGAGATCAGTTTAATTTATCTTTTCTAAACAGCAGCGATAAGTATATCTCTGAAGAAAGTTTAAGCTCTGGAACCTTTGATCAGATTATGATTTTAATTCGTTTATTCTTGATTGAAGAGATCTTTAAAGACGAATTTCCTCTGATTTTAGATGACGCATTCATTCGGACAGACCAAAGACGGCTGGGTATTCTCCTTGATTATCTAGCTGAAATCAGTGATTATCGTCAAATACTATTGTTTACCTGTCAGCAAAGAGAAAAAGAATTATTGGATAATAAAAACATTGAATACCATTATATGAATTTATAAGAGGTTACACTATTGATTTACAGCATATCAGATCTTCATTTGGATTATACAAAAAAGAAAACAATGGAATTGTTCGGATCTTCATGGTCAAATTACGAGGAGCGTATTTTTTTGAATTGGGAAAATATTATCCAGAATGAAGATTTAGTATTAGTGCCGGGAGATATAACTTGGGCGATGAATGAAAAGGAAGCTGCCGTTGATTTGAATCGTATTGACAGGCTTCCTGGGAAAAAAATATTATTGAAAGGCAACCATGATTACTGGTGGAATTCATTAAAAAAATTAAATGAACTGAATTTATCGACGATTTCATTTTTACAGAATAATTCATTTGAACATAGCGGGTATTCGATAGCTGGCACAAGGGGATGGATTGATAAAAGCCATAAAGACTTCATCGATAAAGATGTGAAAATATTTGAAAGAGAACTTCTGCGGCTTGAACTTAGTTTACAAAGCACGAAAGGCGGGAAGATAATATGCATGCTCCATTATCCGCCCTTTTCCGAAGAGAGAATTCCAAACGAATTTGGTAAAATCATGGAAAAATATAATGTTCAAAAGTGTATATATGGCCATCTCCATGGAGATGGTTTGCAAAATGTACAAGAAGGGACGTATAATGGTATTGAATACGTATGTACTTCTAGCGATTATCTAGAATTTTATCCAATAAAAGTAGGAGAGTGAAAGAATGAAAGTCATTAAAACTCAAAATTATGAAACGTTAAGCAAAGAAGCTGCGAAAATATTTATTGAAATTATCAAAAAAAACGACAAGGCTGTTTTAGGGCTGGCTACAGGTTCTACACCGGTAGGGATGTATAAAGAGTTAATCGAAGCGAATAAGAATGGGTTAGACTTTAGCAAAGTGACTACATTTAATCTCGATGAGTATATTGGATTATCAAAAGATCATGATCAAAGTTATGACTATTTTATGCATGACAATCTATTTAATCATGTGAATATTCCAGAAGAAAATATCCATCTTCCAAAAGGCGATGGCGAAAATCCCGAAGAAGATGCAAAAAAATACGAAAATATGCTGAAAGAGTCAGGCGGTGTCGATATCCAGGTACTTGGTATCGGAGTTAATGGACATATTGCATTTAATGAACCGGCTGAAGAATTGAAAGTGGAAACAAATATTGTAAATCTTACAGAGTCGACGATAGAGGCAAATGCCCGTTTCTTTAATTCAGAAAAAGACGTTCCTACGAAAGCGATTACCATGGGGATGGGTTCAATCTTCAGTGCAAAAAAAATCCTGCTTCTTATCAGCGGCGAAAATAAAAAAGAAGCTGCAGATTATATTCTTCGATCTGGAAAAATAAAAACGGAATGTCCTGCTTCTTTGCTGCACCTGCATCCAGATGTTACTGTCATTATTGACAAGGAGGCTTTTGGAGAATAATGGAACAGGAATTAGAAGTCAAAATATTAAATGAAGATATCGAGAAGATAAAGAAAAGGGCTATAGCATTAGGAGCAAAAAAAATAGCTCATGAAAAGCAGATAAATACTGTAATTAGTTCTTCTTCATTTGATTTAATAGAGGAAGATTCCTATCTAAGAATACGTCAGCTAAAAGATCTGGATAATAATATTTCGAAGAATCAGCTTACTTTCAAAAAGAAGATACAAAATGATACAGTCCGAGAAAATTATGAATATACTGTAGAATTTGATCATGTGGATAGAATGAAAGAAATATTAAAAAATTTACAGTTTGACCAGATGCATGAAGGGTTTAAGGAAAGATATTCCTATGAATTCCAAGGAGCAAGACTAGATTTTGATTATTGGGATGAGAAGACCTATCCATATCCCTATATGGAAATAGAAGTTAAAAATCAGAAAGATTTAAAGGAGATTATTGAACTGCTTGAAATATCGGAGGAAAATATTTCAACCAAATCAATTACTCAATTACAGCAGGAGCTAAAGGAAAGGTAAATGAAACGATTTGAAGAAAAAGTTAAACGGGTAGTAATTAAGGTAGGGACCTCTTCTATAACCCATAAAAATGGAACTGTGGATCTTTCAAAAATTGAGGATTTGTCTTGGGCTATCGCAGATTTGAAAAATCATGGAGTAGAAGTAGTACTAGTGTCCTCTGCTGCGATCAGCTGCGGTACGAAGTTTCTAGGTTTAGAAGAAAGACCTAGAGATACGATAGGCAAACAGGCAACATCTGCTGTCGGACAAGTTGTCTTGATGAACACATATAAAAAGGCTATGAATGATTTCGGTTATAATATTGCTCAATTATTAATAACACGTCAAATCGAAACAGACCCCACCATGTATGAAAACACAATTAATGTGTTTGAAAAACTTCTGGATATGGATGTAGTTCCCATCGTCAATGAAAATGATACGATTTCTACAGAAGAAATAGAATATGGAGATAATGATACCCTTTCTGCAGTAGTTGCTCGTTTTATTCATGCGGATTTGCTGATTATTTTATCTGATATTGACGGATTGTATGACGATGATCCTCATAGAAATCCAGATGCCAAATTAATTACAGAAGTAAATGAATTTGATCAATCTCTTTTCCAAATTGCGAAAGGGAGCAATACAAAAGTCGGAACTGGCGGTATGGTAACTAAAATCAATGCCTGCAGGCTTTGTTTAGATCAATACATCGATGTTGTTATCGCAAGCGGCGAGGATATGAATATTATCCGCAGAATTGTAGACGGCGAAGAAATTGGAACTATTTTTAGAAAAAGGAGAACTGAATGTTAAAACATATAGGTGAAAAAGCAAAAGAAGCATCTTATGAACTGCTAGAGAAAACTACCTTAGAAAAAAATGAAATTCTACAAGAAATATCCAATCAATTATCTGAGTTTTCAAATGAAATTATTGAAGCTAATCAAATAGATATGAAAAACGGCAGAAAAAATGGTCTTACCGAAGGTTTGCTTGACCGATTATTAATTACTGAAGATCGTATAAAATCAATGCAGGAGTCAGTAAAAGTAGTTTATGATCTTGAAGATCCAATTGGAAAGATGGATTATATGAAAACCCTTGCTAATGGACTTAAAATAGGTCAAACAAGCGTGCCAATAGGAGTCGTTGCTATAATATATGAAGCACGTCCAAATGTTACTTTAGACTGTAGTATTTTATGTTTAAAGTCTTCGAATTCTTTAATCTTAAGAGGCGGAAAAGAAGCCATAGAAACAAATAAAAAAATTGTAGAAGCGGTACAAAAAGCCTTTAAAAATTGTGGCACAGACCCTAACTGTGTTCAGCTTATCGAAGATACTACACGGGAATCTGCTCAGGAATTGATGAAATTAAATGGATATGTAGATGTATTAATTCCAAGGGGCAGCAGAGGACTAATTCAATCTGTAGTTCAAAATGCAACAGTGCCGGTAATAGAAACTGGAGAAGGAAATTGCCATATTTATGTAGACGAAAGTGCTGATATCGATATGACATTGAAAATAATTGAAAATGCAAAAACTCAAAGAATCGGTGTCTGCAATGCCATGGAATCAATTTTAGTGCATGAAACTGTCGGGGATTCCTTTTACAAGGGGCTTGAGAAGATTATCAATGAGTATAAAATCGATGTGCATGCCTGTGAGAAGTCGATCGGTAAAATCAAAAATGCTTCGGCGGCAACAGAAGAAGATTTTTATAAAGAGTATCTAGATTATGCTTTTTCTATTAAAGTAGTGGATTCTGTAGATACAGCTATTAAGCATATTGAAAAATACGGAACCCATCATTCAGATGTTATTATTACAAACGATTACAATAATAGCCTGGCATTTACTCAAAGAGTGAATAGTGCCTGCGTTTATGTCAATGCATCCAGCCGTTTTACAGATGGATCAGAATTTGGAATGGGAGCCGAAATGGGAATCTCGACCCAAAAACTTCATGTTCGCGGTCCTGTTGGCCTGAAAGGGCTGACATCGAGCAAATATATTATATTAGGTCAAGGACAAATAAGATAAAAAAATTCTGATCATTAAAAAATGATCAGAATTTTTTTTATTTTTGATTTTCATTTGTCCATTCTCTAGCATCTTCTACAGAATTTTCAGTTGGAATTTTCATCTTAGTATCGCCTTCTTCGCAAGTACTGTTTGAATAGATATCAGAATCTGTTTCATTATCTAATGGGCGCTTATCGTCTTTATAAGCTTTATAAGTTCCTTTAGCCGGCTCTTTAGAGTCTTTTTTTAGATTGTTTTCATTAGTAGTCATATTTAATTCTCCTTTCAAGATGATTAAGTATTTCTATTTATATATACCCAAATATTGAGAATATAAAATATAAGAAGAATAATGATTTTATTTACTTGTTATTCATCATGAGTTGTGGTATCTTTAATTACGAAAAAGATTAGCATATCCATAAAAAAGGATTAATAATAAAGGAGGTATTTCAATGCTTAAAGGTAGAAATTTAATCAATACGGATGATTTTAGCGTTGAAGAGATTGACGAGATAATGGCATTAGCTCAAGACATTAATAAGAGTCCTGAGAATTTTTCTAATTCATGTAGGGGAAAAATTTTAGGGACTCTTTTTTTTGAACCGTCTACAAGAACCCGTTTAAGTTTTGAGTCTGCGATTCACAGACTCGGCGGAGATTGTATCGGATTTTCAGAGAGCCAGTCTTCATCTACTTCAAAAGGAGAATCACTAGCAGATACCATAAAAACGGTGAGCAATTATGTGGATGTCATAGCCATGAGACATCCTAAAGAAGGTTCATCAAACTGGGGGAGCCATTACAGCTCTGTACCTCTTATCAATTCGGGAGACGGCGGTCATCAGCACCCAACTCAAACATTAACAGATATGTTGACAATAAAAGAATCAAAAGGAAAATTCAGCGGTTTGACGATCGGTTTCTGCGGAGATTTGAAATTTGGAAGAACGGTTCATTCCTTAACAAAAGCCATGAGCAATTACGATGATAATCATTTTGTATTTATATCTCCAGAAGAGCTCCAGATCCCTGAGTATTTAAAAATAGAACTGGATAACAAAAAATGCAGTTATGAAGAAGCTAAGAAATTAGAGAAAGTCATAGGACAGCTGGATATTTTGTATATGACCCGTGTGCAAAAGGAACGCTTCTTTAACGAGGCTGATTATATCCGTCTAAAGGACCGCTATATTTTAGATAATAGAAAATTGAAAGATGCAAAATCTGATTTGGTTATTTTACATCCGCTTCCACGTGTCAACGAGATTGCAGTAGAAGTCGATGATGATCCTAGAGCGATGTATTTTGAACAGGCTCGATATGGTGTGATAGCGCGTATGGCGTTGATACTAAAATTATTGGGGGTTGAATAATGTTAAATATCAATAGTATATCAAGGGGAATTGTAATCGATCATATTCAGCCCGGAAAAGGCTATGAAATATTCAAATTTTTAGAACTGGATAAGGCCGATTATACAGTGGCGTTAATTATGAATGCAAGTTCAAAAAAATTCGGTACTAAGGATATGATAAAAATCGAAAATGTTCTCGATATGGATTTGTCGATATTAGGTTTATTAGATGATTCTCTTACTGTAAATATAATTGAAAACGAAAAGATAAAAGAAAAAGTAAATATTCGTCTGCCTGAAATAGTGGAAGATATTTTAAGATGCAGCAATCCTCGTTGTATTACCAGTACCGAGAGAAATATTGTTCATAAGTTTTCTTTAGTTAATCGAGAAAAGAAACTTTATAAATGTGATTATTGCGATCATTTATATCATTTAGAGGATCACAATAATGATCATTAAAAATATTCGAATCATCGATCCTTTTTATGATGAAATCAGCGATATAGAATTTGATAACGGCAAGATTCAAAAAATCGGACAATTAGACAGTGGAGAAAAAGAAGTATTCGATGGAACAGGGCTAACTTTATGGCCTGGTTTCATCGATCTTCATGCTCATTTCCGGGATCCCGGCTATTTGTATAAAGAAGATTTAGAAACTGGTTCCAATTCGGCTCTTGCAGGAGGTTACACTACAGTTCATTTAATGGCAAACACAAAGCCTATAGTAGATGATAGCGAACTATATGATAATATAATGGAGAGGGGAAGATCTCTTTCAAAAATTAATATACTGCAGGTAGTGAGTGTTACAAAAGCATTGTTGGGAAAAGAGTTAATCGATATGGAATCCCTTTCTGAAGATATTCCATTTTTATCGGATGATGGGAAAGGTATTCTGTCAAATAAAATTATGTATGAAGCAATGCTTAAAGCAGCTTCTTTAAACAAAGGAATTATGGTTCATGCGGAAGATGGAGAATTATCTCCTATTGATTATAGATTAGCAGAAGATCTTATCACGATCCGTGATGTCTATTTATCTGGAAAAACAAATTGTAAAATCCACTTTTCCCATGTCAGCACAAAAGACTCTTTAGAGACGATCGCTTTTGGCAAAGAAATGGGATATCCTGTTACTTGCGAAGTGACACCACATCATCTTTTTTTCTACGACCTGGATTATCGTGTAAATCCGCCGATAAGAGGGGAAGAAGATGTTAAAGCTGTAATTGAAAGTATAAAAAATGGAGTCGTAGACTGCATCGGTACAGATCATGCACCCCACTCTAAAGAAGATAAAGAGGCAGGAGCACCGGGGATGGTAGGTTTGGAGACTAGTTTTTACATCTGCTATAAAAAATTAGTCCAAGAAGAAAAGCTTTCTTTATCAAAATTAAGCGCTCTATTGTCCTACAACGGCTCAAAAATTTTGAAACTGAATAGTAAAGGACGAATTTTGCCTGGTTATGACGCTGATTTTACAATCATAGATTTAAACGGAAAAACAACAATCGATTCTGAAAAATTTCTGTCCAAATCTAGAAATACTCCTTATAATGGAATGAATGTACAAGGAAGCATCCTTAAAACCTTTGTAAATGGAGAATTAAAATACGATAAAGGAGAATTGCTATGATAATTGACCGCTTATATGAAAATGTAAGAGAAAAAGGATTTGTATGTGTAGGTTTAGATACAAATCTTGATTATATCCCATCTTCTATTAAAGAAAAATCATCTGATATAGCGGAGATAGTGTTTGAATATAATAAGCAAATTATAGACTGCACTGAGGATATAACAGGAATCTATAAAGTTCAGATTGCTTATTATGAAGCGATGGGACTTGAGGGAATGAAAGCCTACTCTAAAACGGTATCTTATTTAAAAGAGAAAAATCTTTTATCCATTGGGGATGTAAAAAGAGGAGATATTGCAAATACTGCAAAAGAATATGGAAAAGCTCATTTTAGCGGCGATTTTGAAGTAGATTTTATAACCATTAATCCTTACATGGGTTTTGACAGCATTACTCCTTATTTAGATTTTGTAGAAAAAGGCGATAAAGGTATTTTTGTGCTGCTGAGAACTTCTAATCCGGGAGCGAAAGATATCGAATATTTGGATTATAAGGGGGAGCCGCTTTATTATCATATTGGAGACGCCATTTATGAGATGGGCAATTCTTATTTAGGAGAAAATAACTACAGCAATATCGGCTTTGTAGTAGGCGGCACCCATAGTGAGGAAGCCAAAGAAATAAGAGAACGTTATAAGAATTCGTTTTTCTTGATTCCAGGATATGGAGCACAAGGTGGCAAAGCAGAAGATATTCGTCTTTATTTAGATGATTTTAACGGCGGGGTCGTAAACTCTTCTAGAGGAATTATCACAGCCTACAAAAAACATGAAGATGGCGAGAAAAAATTCCAAGAATACACAAGAGAAGCCGTAGAAAAAATGAGAGGTGATATCTATGGAAGATAAAGGTTACAAAAAAGGAATTATTCTTAGCAATGAAAAGGCAGGCAAAGATGTTTATAAAATGGTTCTTAAGGGCGAATTCGAAGGCAAGCCGGGACAGTTTTATATGCTTAAAGCATGGAACGGCTATCCACTTCTTGCAAGACCTTTAAGTATCTGCGACAGAGATGACGAAACAATTACATTTTTATACTTAATCGTTGGAAAGGGAACAGAAATATTATCTAAGCTCCATGCAGAAGACGAGATCGATCTATTAGGTCCATTAGGTAATGGATTTGAGATTAAAAAAGGTAAAAAGACCGCCTTGATTGCCGGCGGAATTGGAATTGCACCTCTTTTATATTTAGCAAAAAACTTAGAAGGATCGATTGATTTATATGCTGGATTCAAATATGAACCTTACTTTACGGAAGAATTTGAAAACTTCACGGAAGAAATTTTAATTTCAACAGAAGATGGAAATACTGGAAGGAAAGGATATGTAACGAATCTGGTAAAAGATGAATACGATCAAGTTTATGTCTGCGGACCGAATTCGATGATGAAAGCGGTTCAAGAACTTGATCTGAACTCAGAAGTATTCTTGTCTTTAGAAGCTCATATGGCCTGCGGCATAGGGGCATGTTTAGGATGCGGAGTAAAAACGACAGAGGGCGTTAAGCGAGTGTGTTATGATGGACCGGTATTTGAAGCGAGCGAGGTGGTTTTTGATGCTTAAAACAGATATATGCGGTGTAGAATTAAAAAACCCAGTCATTGCGGCATCCGGAACTTTCGGTTTTGGAAGAGAATTTGAAACTTATATGGATTTGAATCGTCTAGGCGGAATCTCTACAAAAGGATTAACTTTGATTAAAAAAGATGGTAATCCCGGGATCCGTATTCATGAAACTCCTTCAGGAATTATGAACTCTATCGGCCTGCAAAATCCTTCTGTAGAAGAATTCATTAAAAAGGATTTAGAGTTTATGGAGTCTTTCGATACAGAAATTTTGGCAAATATCGGCGGAGCACAGGTAGAAGATTATGTGGAGAGCATAAAATTAATCAGTCAGACAAATGTTAAAATCATCGAGCTGAATATATCCTGTCCGAATGTTAAAGAGGGAGGGATGGCTTTTGGTATTAGATGTCCCGATGCTACAAAGGTAATTTCTGAAGTTCGTAAAGCAACCGATAAAATTTTAATGGTTAAATTATCTCCGAATGCAGAAAATATTCAACAAATGGCCTATGCCTGTGTAGAAGCAGGTGCTGACTGCTTGTCTTTAGTGAATACTTTCAACGCCATTGCAATCGATATATATAAGAGAAAAGCTGTGTTTAATAATATTACGGCTGGATTGTCAGGACCGGCTATTAAGCCAATTGCTCTTAGAATGGTAAAAGAAGTTTATGATACTGTAAAAGTTCCTGTAATAGGAATGGGCGGAATCCAATCTTGGGAAGATGCCATAGAATTTATAATGGCTGGAAGCACAGCGATTCAGGTAGGAACAGCGAACTTTATAGAACCGACAGTTATGATAGACATCATTGAAGGGATGGAAAAATTTATGAAAGATGAGAATATTAAATCTTTAGATGAAATCAGAGGTATTATATAATCGACGAGGAGGATTATTATGGAAAATAGAGTGATAGAATTACTGAGAGAGAGCAATGCATTATTAGAAGGACATTTTTTACTTTCTTCTGGAAAACACAGCGACCGTTATGTTCAATGTGCGAGATTATTACAATATCCCGAAAAAGCAGAAGAAGTCTGTACATTTATTAAAGAAAAATTAAAAGACGAGGAAATAGATATTGTCTGCGGACCTGCAATGGGCGGAATTGTTATTGCTTACGAGTTGGGCAGAGCTTTAGGCGTTCCTGCAATTTTCACAGAACGTGTAGATAACGAGATGACTCTTAGAAGAGGTTTTGAAATAAAAGAGGGACAAAAAGTCCTAATTGTAGAAGATGTAGTAACAACGGGCAAAAGCTCTATGGAAACGAAGAAAGTTTTAGAAGAGCTCGGAGGAGAAGTTGTTGGAATCGCCTCTATAGTAGACCGTACAGGCGGCAAAGATATCGGAGTAAAATTATACCCTGCTGTTTCTTTAGACATAAAAACATATGACGCAGATGATTGTCCTCTATGTAAAGAAGGTATAGAAGTCGTAAAACCAGGCAGCAGAAAAATGAAGTAAAAAGGAAGAAGGGAAACCTTCTTTTTTTTGTAGATGAATTGTCAATTCAAATGCAACACCTAATGTGAGCTACTAAAAAGGACTTCCTTAGGTGTTTTGAATTCTATGCATTTTCTTGGTCTGCCATTTAGTTTAAGTAAAT
>NZ_JBQKLI010000011.1:0-83623 GCF_052116305.1 Gallicola sp. Sow4_E12
GAAATCATTAGTATATCTTTTACCTTTAGAGGACATTGTGATACACACCCTTTCTATATCTAGATTGTATTGTGTCTCACTTATGGTGTCCACTATTTTATACTAACACCAGAGTGTGAGAGAGTGAAAGAGTGGAGTTTATGAAGAAAATGCTCTGCATTTTCAACCATCCCTATTCCCTAAAACCTATAACCTATTCCCTATCCTTTACTTTCCCTGGTCACCGCTTGTGCCGCCTAAAGCCTGGGTTGCATCAGCAATCCCGCCTATCCCCTACATCCTATTCAAATAATCATCACAGGACAATGCCGCTTTCGCTCCTTCTCCTGCTGCGATGACTACTTGTTTGTAGGCTCCGTTTGTGACATCTCCGCAGGCATATACGCCTTCAACATTTGTTTTGTTGATACTGTCTACTATGATTTCTTTTCGTTCGTTTAGCTCAACAAAACCTTCTGCTATTTCGGAATTCGGAATAAGACCTATTTCCACGAAGATTCCATCTGCTGGAATACCGTATTCTTCGCCAGTATTACGGTCTTTTACTTTTATATTCTCTACCGTACGGTCTCCTTCTACTTCGAGGATGTCGGTATTTGTCTTTGTTTTGATTTTTTCTAAGGAAGCGATACGTTCTAAAAGAATTTTATCCGCTTTTAGTTCTCCTCTTTCTACTAAAACAACTTCAGAAGCTACTTTCTCAAGATCCATCGCTGCTTCTACTCCCGAGTTACCCCCTCCGGCTACGACTACTTTTTTGTCTCTATAGAAAGGCGCATCGCAGATACTGCAGTAAGCAACTCCCCGTCCTTTATATTCTTCTTCGCCGGGTACATTTAAAAGTCTTCTTCTAGCCCCTGTGGCGATAATAAGAGTCTTTCCTTTTAAGACTTCGCTTCCGATATTCACTTCGAAGTCTTCCGCTTTTTGAATGGATTCTACATGAGCATAGGTCATTTCTATTCCAAGAGAGTTTATATGCTGTTCCATTTTTTCTGTTAATTCGAATCCTTGAATAGAACTAAATCCCGGATAGTTTTCAATCTCTGCTGTATCCATCATCTGTCCGCCGGGAGCTTCCCCTAAAAGAACGATTTCTCTTCCTTTTCTTTTTAGATAGATAGCAGCGGCAATACCTGCACTCCCTGCACCGATAATAATTGAATCATATATTTTTTGAGTTTCCATTTTTACCTCCTAATATTCTTTACAGGTATAGATACCCGATTTATGCTTTTTCTCTATGCTTTCTGGGTTTCCTTCTTTTTTTCTGCAACAAAAGGCTTTACAACTCGAATACATCCCGTAGGACAAGCATCTACACATCTTCCGCATCGTATGCAGTCGATGGCATTCGGTTTGCCGTATACTGGGATTTCAAAAGGACAAGTTTTTTCGCAGACTCCGCAGTGTATACAGTCCTTCTCTTCTATTCTATATCTGAAAAGGGAAATAGGATTAAAGATCCCGTAAAATCCTCCCAAAGGACATAAGTATCTGCAGAAAGGCCGATATAATACAATGGAAAGAAGGGTTATTGCTACAAGGATAAACATCTTCCATGCGTATAAAAATCCCAAGGTGTTTCTTAAAAGAGGATTTTTAATTAGAAGAAACGCTCCCGACAAGGTTCCTGATGGACAGATATACTTGCAGAACCATGGACTTCCCTGTCCTACAATATCCAGCACCAGCATGGGAAGAAGTATCACGAAAAGAATCAGCATCACAAATTTTCCCATCCGAAAGATTTTTTCTCCGGGAAGTCTTTTTATCTTTTTTGAAAAGGGGATTTTATCCAGCAGATCCTGAAACAGTCCGAAGGGACAAAGGAATCCGCAGATTACTCTTCCAAAAAGAGCTGCGAATACTGTTAAAAACCCCAATGCATAAAATGGAAATCGGAATCCCTGTTCTGTTAGTTCCGCCTGCAATGCGCCGATGGGACAAGCTGCCAAAGCTCCAGGACAGGAATAGCAGTTCAACCCCGGAAAACAGACTCCTTTTGATTTGCCTGTAAAGATTCTTCCTTCGGCAAATCCTTTTAAGTAACCGTTGCTGACGGCAGAATAAACCATTTGTATCCATAATCGATAGCTGTTTATTTTCATCTTAACCGATCCCTACACATTCCAAGCAGATAGCTGCAGCTTTTCGGAAAACTACCATCACACCTCCTTGAGAATATCCTAATCCAAGAAAAAGTGCCCCTAAGACAAGAACAGCTGCACCTATTTTGTTTTTACTGAATTTCAGCAAGTTTTTCATCGATAATTTTACTCCATCCTGCTTTATCGTTAGATCCTACTACAGGATCGCCTATTTGTTGGCCTGTACTGTCCACAAAGATCGTTTCCGGAATAACCTGAGTATAGATCAGTTTCTTTTCGATAAGATCCTTTGTAGGAAGAATGTGAAGATAATCCGCTCCCGTTTGTTCCACCATGCCTTTTGCCTTTTCTACCTGTGTCGGATCGATATTCATTTCCTGATCGATTCCGTCTGCCACAACACCTACTATTTGAAAGCCTTTATCTTGATATTCCTTGTTTAGCTCTCCTAAATAAGGCATTTCTTCGATACAAGGTCCGCAGAACGTCCCCCAGATATTCACCATCGTAAGCTTTTTATCCTTAAAAACATCCTGGTTTACCGTTTCACCTGAAAGATCCTGAGCTTCGAACTCCATAAAAGCACGCTCTTCTAAACTCACCGGTTCCTTTGTTGTGTTTTGTTCTATATTTTCCTTCGTTTCTGTTGTTTCTGTATTTTCTTTCGGCGTTTCAGCCTGCTGCTCTAAGGCAATATTCGGTGTTTCCTCTTTTTCCTGCTGACAAGCCGTCACCGACAGCGCTGCTGCCATTATCATAAATGTAAATATCCGTTTTTTCATCTATTTCTCCTTTTCTCTTCCTTATATATAGCAATTGTTCGTGAGCTATAGTAGGATTGATGTTCTATTATTGTAATGAAAGTAAGGGAATTTAGCAATGATTTTGGAGGGCTAGAAGATAGGGAGCAGATTTTAGAAAATAGGGAGTAGGGAGTGTGAACTTTTTCGCCTTTGGCATCTAGGCGGGATTGCTTCGCAACCCAGGCTCTAGGCAGGAACGCTCCGCGACCTAGAAGTAAGGCTGATGCCCTTGGCATCTAGGTAGGATTGCTTCGCAACCTAGGCTCTAGACAGGATCGCTCCGCGACCTAGAAGTAAGGCTGATGCCCTTGGCATCTAGGCAGGATTGCTTCGCAACCTAGGCTCTAGACAGGATCGCTCCGCGACCTAGAAATGAAAAAGGAGATAGATGCTTTTAGCATACTTCTCCTTATCGTATTAGTTATTTTTACTTGCTTACCTTACCGCTGCAAGAGTATCGCTTCGTTCCTAAGTAAATAAAGCATCCTACTTAGATTGCGTCAGCAATTCTCGCCTATCCCTTCCTGGCCACCGCAGGTGTGCCGCCTAATGCCTGGGTGCCAAAGGCATCCCGCCTGGGTTGCCCAGCTATCCCGTCTCTCTCTTCCCTACTCATTCTTTAATATTCTCAGAAGTTTATTCGTCATTCTTCCTATTTCATCACATAAATTTAAAGCTTGTAAAATTTCATCTTTGCTTAAATATCCAACTCTTAGACAAATATAAAGTTGTGTTTCTAATTCATTCTTCGATCCTAAAGCGATTAGTAAAAATCTAATAAATTCCTTTTTGCTCTCTCGACCTTTCCCTTCAGCTATATTCGAAGGAATAGATACTGCAGCTCGTCTCATTTGATCTGCTAATGAAAACCTTTCATCTGGAGGTAAAATTTTCACAAGTTTATAAATCTCTTCCAATAAGTCCATAGCCCTCTGCCATACAACCAAATCAGTATAGTTATTCAACACAAAAACTCCTTCATTAACTATATTTCGTTAAGTTAGAAAGCAGTCTCGCTTGTCTCATTCTATCCGTTGTTGCTATGGTGCTTAGTCCTGAGAACCATAAGTATCCGCTTAGATTGTGAAGCAAACCCGCCTATCCCTCCCTGGCCACCGTAGGTGTGCCGCCTAAAGCCTAGGTGCCGAAGGCATCCTGCCTGGGCTGCGACAGCAATCCTGCCTCTCTCTTCCCTAATAATGCTTCTCAAAAGAGATCAAATTCTCGGAACTTTTCCCTATTTCAAAGATCTCTTCTAAAAGATCTATTCGTTCTTTAACCGGGTTTCTATCTGTATTCGATACGAGGTAATTTCCTTTGTATTTTGCTAAGATGGATCCGCAGAACATACGGATGGGTTTGAAGGTTGCATGGTAGGCATCCATTTGATAAGGTTGTCCGTTGGTAGAGATGTAGATCAGTTCTTTTTTCTTTTCTTGCTTTCCTCCTGCTGCATCTTTCATAGACCAGTAAGGCTGTGCTCTATCGAAAAGAAGTTTCATGTCGGAGGTAAACATATAAAAGTAAATCGGCGATGCCAAAACTAATATATCGGATTCATCGATTAGATCGTAAAAATTATGCATCTCATCTTTGATGACACATTTTCCAGTCGTATAACAGGACTCGCATCCTGTACAAGGTCTTAAGTCGAAACTCTTTAAAAACAATTCCTTCACTTCATGTCCCGCTTCTTCAGCACCTTTTTTATAACTTTCCACTAAAGCATATGTATTTTTCTTGCGATAACCGCTTACAATAATTCCAATCTTTTTCACGTTGATTCCCCCTTTTATCCTTTATACCCATTTGGAAGGGAATTAGGCAGAAGCCTTTGGCATCTAGGCGGGATTGCTTCGCAACCCAGGCTCTAGGCAGGATCGCTCCGCGACCTAGAAGAAAGAAAGGAGATAGATGCTTTCAGCAGCCTTCTCCTTATCCTATTCGTTCTTTTCACTTGCTTTTCTTCCCTCTGCAGGAGTATTGCTTAGTCCTTGAGTACCAAAAGTATCCGCTTAGATTGCGAAGCAATCCCACCTATTCCTCCCTGGCCACCGTAGGTGTGCCGCCTAAAGCCTAGGTGCCGAAGGCATCCTGCCTGGGCCCATCAGCAATCCCGCCTAGCCCCTAACCTTCCCTTCCTCTATATGGATCCAATGGTCGGCGAAGCGGTCTCTTTCTAGGGGGTTGTGGCTTACTAGGATCATGGGGAGATTATAGTTTTCTTTTATTCGGTCGAAGATAGGATAGATGGATTCTTTTGTTTCGATATCCAAGGCGGAAAAGGGTTCGTCTAATAATAAAATATCCGGTTCTGTTACGAGGACTCTCGCCAAGGCGGCTCTTTGTTTTTCGCCGCCGGATATCGCCTTTGTTCTTTTATCCGATAAATGTTCTATTCCTAAGAGTCTCATGGTTTCATGGACCTTTTCTTTATCTATATTTTTCTTTCTTGCTTTTAGTCCGTAGATGATATTTTCATAGATATTAAGATGAGGAAACAAAGCATATCCTTGAAACACATAGCCGATATTTCGGTCTCTTGTTGGGACATTTGTATAGTCTTTGGAGTCGAATACTTTATGGTCGTGAATCCGAACTTCTCCTTCATCCGGGTCTACAAGTCCTGAGATGCAGTTGAGTATGGTGGTCTTTCCCGCTCCGGACTTTCCGTCTAAGACGAGGACTCCGGAACCGAAAGCATACTCTGCTTCCAGGAGAAAATGATCTAATTGTTTTTTTATTTTAAAAGATATCATAAGCGGTCCTCGCGTTTCTTTGTCCAGCGGTTAAGAGTAAATATCAAAACAAAGCTGAAGGCGACCATGATCCCTACCAGAATATTTGCGGTAGCATTATCTCCTCTTTGATTCGCAAAGTAGATCGCTGTAGGGATGGTTTGCGTTTTTCCCGGGATATTTCCTGCAACCATTAAGGTCGCTCCGAACTCCCCGGCGGATCTAGCAAAGGTTAATACAATTCCCGAGATCAGCCCTGCTTTTGCCAAGGGAAGGGTAATGGTAAAAAAGATCCTTCTCTCGGATGCCCCTAACGTTCTCGCTATTTTTATATAGTCCTCATCCACTCCCTGAAATGCTGCCTTCGCATTTTGATACATTAAAGGAAGTGAGACGATCGCTGCTGCTAAAACAGCAGCTATCCATGTAAAGACGATAGAATAGTCGAAGTTTTCAAGAAGAAAGGCTCCCACCGGACCTCTTTTTCCAATAAGGATCAGAAGTAGATAGCCCGTTACGGAAGGAGGAAGGATCATGGGAAGGATAATCAGGACTTCTAGAAAGTCTTTTATAAATGAATCTTTTTTATTTAAAGAGTAGGCAAGTACCGTGCCTATTACGCCAGAAAAGAGGGTTGCTATGGCAGCAATCCTTATCGACAAAAGAATGGGTTCTATCATAACAATCCTCCTTTTTTTATTTTGCTGCATTGAATCCATGTTTTTCAAATACGGTTTTTGCTTCCTCTGATTTCAAATATTCGGCGAATTTTTTTGCGGCTTCTTGATTTTTGCTGTCTTTTATAAGCGCCATGGGATAGACGATTTTGTCATGGGTATCTTCTGGAAATACAGCTAAAACTTTGCCTGTTTTTAGCTTTAGCGAATCCGATTTGTAAACAGCTCCTACATCTGAATTTCCTGTATCCACATAGTCCAATACTTGTCGAACGTCTTTTGCGTAGTTGATTTTAGATCTCACATTCTCCAAAACACCTAGCTTTTCTAAAGACTGTTCTGCATATTGCCCTGCAGGTACTGTTTCCGGTTCTCCTAAGGCAATGGACTGTATCGCTTCCTGTGTTAGAATGTCTTTTGCTTCTTTGCCCTCTTGGCCCTGAAGCTCTGCTTTTCCAATCAGAACTAAGGAATTTGTCAACAAGTCGGTTCTAGTTCCTTCTGCCAGCTGTCCCGCTTTTTCTAAGGTATCCACGTGGTTTTTGGCTGCAAAGATAAACAAGTCGCACTCTGCTCCCTCTTCGATCTGCTGCCGTAAGGTGCCGCTTCCTCCGAGATTAAAGACAAGATTTGTATTATTTGCTTGATCGTAGTTTGTTTTGATTTCCTCAAGAGCATCTGTTAAACTGACTGCTGCAAAAACATTTACCGTCTGCTTTTCATCTGACTTTGCCGAAGGATCTGCCGGCTGTTCTTCTTTCTGTTGTCCGCAGCCTGCTAAGAATATTATACTAAAGCATAATATCATGATAGCCGCCGCTTTTCTCAATGATCTCATTTTAATTAACCCTCCTAATATGTACTAAAACTAATTAAACTATACTAAATCAATTTTAATGGTCTTGTTCTATTCTGTCAAGTGTTATGTAAATATTTGCATAGCGTTCTTTTTAAGAATTTTTTTGTCATTACAATTTGAATTCCCTTTTTTGTTATACTAGGAGTATAGAAAGGAAGGTTCTACTTATGAAAGATGCATTATACACTCCTGAAGAACTTGGGGAAATCTTAAAAATTTCTAAATA
This sequence comes from Gallicola sp. Sow4_E12, assembly GCF_052116305.1. NCBI lineage: Bacteria > Bacillati > Bacillota > Tissierellia > Tissierellales > Peptoniphilaceae > Gallicola > Gallicola sp. Sow4_E12. Next base: position 7,415 of record NZ_JBQKLI010000011.1, read on the forward strand.
TACTGTTTATGAAATGATAAAACGAGGAGATTTGGAGGCTCACCGTATCGGAAGAAGCTTAAGAATTTCCGAACAGCAGCTAGATCGCTTCTTAAAAAAACAAGGCAGCGGCAGAAATGTTCTAAGCGGCACTGTAAAGGATACGGATAGCGGGAAAGCATTTCTTATCAACGGACTTGAGATTTTAGTTTCGACTCCTTTAGCAGGGGATGTCCAGATTCATATCCCCCCTGAAGCGATCTTTCTTTCCAATGAAAAAGTTCATACTACTGCACGAAACTGCTTTAAAGGTATTGTCACTTCTACAACGGAAGAAGAGAATCAGGTATTTGTGACCCTATATCTTCCTTCTGATGCTGGGGGTCTTTCTATAGATGCTTCTATTACAAAATCTTCTTTAAAAGAGTTTGATATCCGTATTGACAAAGAACTCTATCTTTTCTTTAAAGTAATGAGTGTAGAAGTTTTCTAACTCCTTATCTTTTTCTTTAAATAATGCTTGCAATATGATAGGATACCTTTATAATATATTTTATAAGAATAACAATGGAGAGAAAAAACTATGAAAAGTATCAATCAAGAAATTTCCCATCTCGATCCGAAAGAGAATATTAAAATCCTTACGATTTTAGAAGGGGAAGGCTTAGGAACAAAGGCCATTTATAAAGATAATACTCTTTTTCAAACCGATGGGAACCGAGATTATTTTGCCGGTTTAGAAAATTCTATTAAAGATATTCAAAAAAGCAGAAAGCTTGAACTGGAAGACCAGACTCTTATATTAGAAGTTCTAAATCCGGATATTAATGTGATTATCTTCGGAGCAGGCCATGTTTCCCTGCCTGTAATCAAATTACTAAAAGAGATGGAAATGCATGTAACCGTTTATGACGACAGAGAAGGTTTCGACGAATGGGCTTACGGTGCAGGAGCAGATAAAGTGGTCATCGGAAACTATGATGAACTTACAAAAAGTATTGAAAGCGATGAAAATACATACTTTATTATCGTAACTCAAGGACATTCCTCCGACGAAGTTTGCCTTGAGAATATTATCGAAAAACCTTTCGGCTATATAGGAATGATCGGAAGCCGCCATCGTATCCGCCATTATCATGAACGTTTTTTAGAAAAGGGATTTACGGAAGAACAGTGGGAAAAAATACACACCCCTATCGGACTTCCCATCAAAGCCAATACTCCTTTTGAAATCGCAGTATCCATCCTTGCAGAAATCATTCAAGTGAAAAATACAAAAGTTACGGAAAAAGGATATATCTCAAAAATCGTCGAAATCATGCAGGAAAACCCGGAAGGGGAATACGTTATGGCGACTGTAGTTGAGAGAAGAGGCTCAGCTCCAAGAGATCTAGGTGCTAAAATGTTGGTAGCAGCAAACGGCGAGTTTTATGGAACTGTAGGGGGCGGAAAGATGGAAAGACGAGTTTTGGACGAAGCAAAGGAAGTTATGAAAACCGGCTCTCCCCTTTTCCATTACCATGACATGACCAATGTAGAAGCATGGGAAACCAGCAGTGTCTGCGGCGGCAAGATGAGAGTTTTTATAGAGAAGATGTAAGAGATAGGCAGGATGCCTTCGGCACCTAGGCATTAGGCGGGATCCCTCAGGGACCCAGGCAGGATCGCTTCGCGGCCTAGGAAAAGACATAAAAATGGAGATGAAGACTTGTAGTCTTCATCTCCATTTTTATGTCTACCTGACCGCCGCAAGGTGTGTCGCCTAGAGCCTGGCTGCCTTTAGGCATGCCGCCTGGGTTGCTTTAGCAATCCCGCCTATCTTTCTAGAACCAAAGATTCAACTCTCTTTCAGCGCTTTCTGGACAGTCGGAGGAGTGGACTGCATTTACGGATTTTGATAATGCGAATCTGCCGCGGATGCTTCCTGCATCGGCTTCGAGTGGATTCGTTTTCCCGTTAAGTGTTCGAACGATTTGAATGGCACCTTCTCCTTGAATTTCCATAGCACAGACTTTCCCGCTTGACATATACTCTACTAAACTTTCAAAAAAAGGTTTTTCTTTATGCTCTGCATAATGTTCTTCTAAAAGCTCTCTTGTTGGCAGAATCAGCTTCATCTCTTCAACTGTTAAACCTTTTTCTTCATAGATGGAAATCAATTTCCCCATAAGTCCTCGTTTAACAATTTCAGGCTTTAACAATACTAAAGTCTTCTCCATTTTTCTCTCCTATCTCCTATTAAATTATGTATAAATGCATATACAAATTTAGTTTATCATAATTGATGGGAAGTGTGGAGTATAAGAGGGGGAGGGGGAGGGAATAGTAGAAACATGAAGCTTGGTTCTTTTCTGTTAAAAAAACAGAAAACACCATTTAAGCCATAATTTTTACAATTTAGCAGTAAATGCTAAAATTAAGATAAATCGATTATTTGCTTATCTGTATATTTTTAGAATGAATTATTATTTTTATTAATCTTTTAAAAATCTTTTTAATCTTGTAAAAATCCTATACATAATCCCTTCCGGATAACTCAGAATCTGTTCATTTCATTCCCTGCTTTATATTAAACTTTCTTCCATTTTTTCAAAAAAAAGGAAGGTGCCGTTCTTGCACTTTCCTTCCTTAACTCCCCTCTCCCCTCTTTCACACTACACACTTTCTTTTTAAGCTCTTTCTTTTTTATTGCGCTCTCATTTCTGCATTCTTTGCTTCATCCGGGATGGTGATGGATTCTACATTATCGAAGCCTGTGTAGTTCATTAACACATTCATAGTCATATCCAGGCTTTGAGGCTCTACTCCTTCTACTCCCAAGTCGATCTCCATTTTCATATTTGGAACATTGACTACAGCTTGTACTGGAAGAAGAGTTTCTTTATCGTAATAGTAGGTTGTGTTTACTTTCATATCTTCATTAAACTTCATGTTCTGTCCATCTACAGGGGTGTTCGCTGTCATACTGCTGATGGCTTCTGCTGGAAGCGTTCCTGTAATGGTATAGACCTCCTTGCCGCCAACTTCTGCTGTTTCTTCCTGTAAGGTAAAGGCATCTTTGTTTTGTTCCAGCATTCTGGACATAGAGTCTTCCATATTCACACCCTTTGAATCTTTCAATGAAACCACATCTTTTGTCCACTTGTCGGCGATGTTTGAATACGTGATCAGTTCGTCTTTGTTCTCAGGATTTTGTTCCGTGAACATTTTCATTTTCATCTGCTGCTGATCGTTTCCTTGAGAAGAGGTTCCTAAGTCCATCGTCATATCCAATTCCGTCAGCATATTTTCTGTAATCTGTTTCATATTGCCTGCAGCGTTTGTTTTCAAACTTTGGCCTGCTATATTCATGGTCATATCCATCGTATATTCGGCGGTGTAAGACGTTTTCTTTTTTAGTTCTTCTTGAGATTTTGTTACTAGCTCCTGTGCATTTTCCGGTTTGCTTATCCCTTGGCATCCTGCAGAGATACCGATAACCAAAGCCAGCATAAGTATTATTTTTATATATTTTTTCATACTAATCCCTCCTATTTTGATTATTATAACATAGAAATCAATGTCTTCTCTTGATGCAGAGAATCTCTTATCGCTATAATCTATTTTTTTCAGTATACTATCTTTAAGGATGGTGATTCTATGTTGAATTTCTTAATACCAGGACATGATAATGTAAAGATCGAAAATATTTTAATTGATTTTAATGGAACTCTTGCAGTTGACGGAATCCTTCACGAAGGCATAGCGGATAAACTGGCTGAACTGTTTAAAATTGTTGATATTACTGTTGTTTCTGCCGATACCAACTGTACTATAAAAGAGCAGCTCAAAAATGTTCCTATCGAAGTTCGGGCTTTCGATGGAAAGAATGTGTCAGAAGAAAAGAAAAATATTCTCAGACAATTAAACCCAGTCCGAACTGCCGTTATCGGAAACGGGTTTAATGACCATAAAATGATGCGAGAAGCACGTGTTGCAATCGGCGTCATGGGAGAAGAAGGAATTTACTCCAGCCTCTTTTCCTTTACAGATATCTGTGTGTCTAGTATCCACGACGCCTTGGATTTATTCTTAAAACCAAACCGCATTATCGCAACGATGCGGAAATAACATTCAAATTACTCCCCTATTAAACTCATTACCAGAATGTCTTTGATAGGGGCGTTTTTTTTCTGCACAATATTTCGTATCCTCTCTCCTCTTTCTCTAAGAATCAAGTCGTCGGCTTTATTTAGAATAAGTACTTTTTCTTTACCGGAAGCGTTTTTAAATAGTCCTTGGGGATGGAGAACAAGTTTAGCAACGATCTCTTCGTCGATAAACTTTTCATCCTGAATGCCTAGAATTTTTTTGAATATTTCTACACGGTGAACATTCTCTTCTTCGATTTTCTTTCCTAGACTGTCTAGTCCAACCACCCCGATAACAAGGTCTGTCGTATAAGGGTTTAAAGGTTCGTCTTCCCTAGGAGCTTTGATCGGTTTTCTTCTGGCTCCGTCTGTTTCTACTAGAATATGATCGAAGATATTCATGTCTTTCATTTTATCTATGAAAGACATTTCAACACCTTTCACTTTATCAATGCGTACCATTGAACCGATTAAGACTGTGATTTTCCCAGATTCTGCAGAATTCTTTAGTATACTATGATCTTCTCTTATTTCTTCTTCTATTAAAAAGAAGTCATAGTCTCCTTCTTCCGGCATCATCATGGCTGTGGTAGTCGTTACAAGAACTTTCCGTCCTTCTTCTGCAAGCTCTCTGGCTAAACGTTTCATCGTCGTTGTCTTGCCGCCGCCTCCTGCAATGGAGATGACTTTTTTATCCCCTTCTATAATTTCCAGTCTCTTTGCTAGATTCATATCTTCTCCCTCTGAGATTATAATTCCTTTTCTAATTTTTCAAGTCCTATGCGGACCGTAGTGGAGTAATATAGAATGCGTTCTTCCAGTCCAGATGCTTCCATCTCGTAAAAATAGTCGGCAATATTTTCATCTATTCCCAACTCCTCAGCCAGTTCTTTAACTTTTCGGCTATAGGGATTGTCTTTGTTTTTGCTGGTGAACACTCCATAAGAATATAATCCCAGCATATAGCTGTTTGTATGATAGGGTGATTTTGACCCTAAACTGATTACTGCTAAATCTTCGTCCCTTAAATCCTTTTCGATTTCCAGCTGGATCCAGAGAGGTTCTGCCTGTGATCTAAATTCTGCTTCGAACTCTTCCGCCTTATGGGAAAAGGCTCTCGAATAAATATTTTTAAACCCAACTAAATTTCCTAATTTGTAACTCATAAACAACTCATTATTTCTCATAAAATACTCCTTATGCAAAAACCCGGAGGCAATCGCTCCGAGTTCTCTTCAAAATTATTCTTTAGGATTTTCCCCTCTGCTGGAAACTCTTCCGGTTCCTACTTCATGAAGCGGATCTCTCTCATCCCAAGGCCATCCGCCGTATTGATTTTCCCAATAATCCCGGTATCCCTGTAGGACTTCTTCCATTGTATTCATAATCATCGGTCCATCGTTGATAATCGGTTCATTCAAAGGTTCTGCTTCTAAAAGCAGCAGTCTTGAAGGGCTGTCTTCTGTTCGAATCACAAAATCAGCGTCTCCTTTTAACTTCAGACTTCTTTTGCCTTCCACTTTATCCTCATCGATAAATACATATTCTCCTTCATAAGGATATAGATTACGATTCAACGTTGAACTAACACCGTTGATAGCTACTTCGGAATTCGGAGCTAAATCTAACAGAAGGATTCTAAAATGACTTCTTTCATCGTATGCCCAAGAGCTTTCTGTCGCTTTTGGCCCTTCTTCTCCGTTAAAATTCCCAGTGATGACTTTGACTTTCACTCCATCTTTCTCAACTACTGGAATATCTTCTCTCCAAAACATTTTATAATCGCAGTCTACTAATTTGTTCCAGCTTGGCAAACTTAGCCATAGTTGGAACAGTTCTGTACGATTCGGCTTGTTGATATTAACTAAAGGAAACATTTCTGTGTGGCGGATGCCGTTTCCTGCCGTCATCCACTGCACATCTCCTGCTGAATATCTTCCATGATCTCCATGGGAGTCATGATGGTCCACCCATCCGTCTAAAACAATAGATACTGTTTCGAATCCTCTATGGCTATGAACCGGGAATCCTGGTCTGCGGTCGCCGTAATACAGTCTAAAATCCAGATCATGATCTAAATCTTTCCCTGGAGTATGACCTTCCATATCTTCTTTTTTTACCTGCTCGATGCCATCACCCTCGGGGTAATAGTCAATATGATGAAATTTCCCAACCCAAGGATCTCTGGGATTCTCTCTAAATGTAAACTCGTTATTTTCAATAATCGCTGACATGATTACATCCTTTCTATTTTCTATCGTTCATATTTAATTCATTCATATATACATTACAATTATATTTACCCAAGATATTTTGAATAAATCGAATTCATCTCTTTGAAAGACTTCAATCCTTACCTTTCCATTTCATAAGATACTCTTCTTCTCCCGTATCTACATCCTGCTGTACTTTTATACAGGAAAAACCCTCTCCTAGATAAAAATGGATCGCATCTTTGTTTTTCTTATACACATAAGCTCTTAATTTCTTTCGTTTTGATTTCGCCTTTTTCATCAGCTTCTTGCCAATCCCTTTAAACTGCCATTTTTTATCCACAAAAAGACCTTCTATCCTATTATTCTTCAATCCGATAAAACCTCTGATATGATCTTCTTTTTCATAGATATACACCTCGGCATTTCGAATTTCTTTTTCCACTTCCGATGCCATCTTGATCCAATAGTCTTTTTCTATAAAGGAATGGGCTTTTATATTCTGCTCCAGCCAGATTTCCATCACTTCAGGAATATCTTTCTTTTTTAACTTCCGCACCATTTACAACACCATCCCCCTCTTCTGTTTAGGAATAATACTACTTTATATTATATACCAAATAAGAAGGGAAGGTAATGAACAGAAGAACCCGCTCTTTAAACCGTCTTCATTACGATTTCTCTTTAATTACGCTGAAAGAACCGTCTCCTTCCATAATACCGTATTTTATATTTTCTTCGCTGACTTCTCCATGTTCCCGCAATATTTCATAGAGTTCTTTTTTAGATAGTTTCAATTTCTCTAAGCTGTCCTGCTTTATTTCCCCTTTGTAAATCACCATCACAGGATTAGCGGATACTTTATCTCTTAAAGCTGGAGAATAAAACATAATCATATCTAAAATCTTATTGGCAAGAAAAATAGCTATGAAAGCTATCCCTCCTCCAAATATCGTCTCATTTCCTCCCAGCATAGAAGGGGCTGTCAATTCTGCTATTAAAAGAACAAAAACAAGATCTGGCACACTTAAGTTCCCCATCTCTTTTCGCCCAAAAAAACGTATAATAAATACAATTAAAAGATATAATCCAACCGTCCTTAGAACTATTCCGCCATACTCTATTAAAACTTCCATTCTTTTCCTCCAACTCTTTTTTAAAGAACAAAATAACAGAGGGGTTTTCCTCTGTTATTTTAGTGCTTCTTTTAAATTAATTAATCGCTTCTCCTCCAGTTACCCCGTATATTTGGGCTGTAACATAACTGGATTCGTTGGATGCCAGATAGACATAGACATGAGCAAGTTCTGCCGGCTGTCCAGCTCGTTCTAAGAGCGAGCTTTGTCCGAATTTTGGAATCACCCCATCAGGCTGACCGTCATCGAGCTGAAGCGGTGTCCAGATAGGACCTGGAGCTACGCCGTTTACCCGAATTCCCTTTTCTGCAAAATATTTTGCAAGATTTATTGTAAAATTCGTAATCGCTCCTTTTGTCGCTGCATAATCCATGAGATGGGTGCTTGGATTTGTAGCTTGGACAGAAGTCGTTGTTACAATAGTACTTCCTGCTGGAAGATATTTTTCAGCGGCCTTTACAGATTCGAACATACTGATGATGTTCACTTTAAATGTATCCTCTATCTGCTCCATAGAAAGCTCCGATAAAGATTCTTGAGCGATCTGCTGTCCTGCATTTAGAACAAGTATATCCAGCTGGCCGAAAGCCTCCACTGTATCTTCTACTATTTTTGCTGCCGCTTTTTCCTTTCTCAAGTCATAGGGTAAAAGGAGAGACTTAACCCCTTCTTTTTCGATCAGCTCTTTTACTTCTTCTGCATCCTGTTCTTCTCCTGGATAAAACTGAATCGCAACATTTGCACCTTCTCTCGCGTAAGCAATAGCTGCCGCTCTGCCGATTCCAGAATCTCCTCCGGTAATAAGAGCATTTCTGTTTTCAAGCTTTCCGCTGCCCTTATAGCTTTCTTCTCCGCAGTCCGGTTCCGGCATCATTTCATCCTGAAGTGCCGGTGTATCCTGCTCTTGATCTTTAAATTTCGTATGTTTATATAAAGTTCTCGGATCGATCAAATTCGGTTTTTTCATCTTCTTCCTCCTGCAGTTTTCTTTTTCCAATTAAGTTATATATATCCTCAGAGTCTATTTCTAAACATTTTTTTATTTCAATAATATTTTTACATTTAAAAAAGAGACTGTATAAAACAGACTCCCTTTATTTTTAATAGTAAGAACTGCAAAATTCTTCTTGTTTTATAGTGAATAAAAGTGTCCAAATTTTTCAGTAATGCCCGCTCTTTGAAGGGCCCTGATCTTTTTAGATCCCTTCTCTTCTATTTTTCTTAACAAACAGCATACTTCTCTATTAACTCTTGTATTTCTTGTTCCTTTGAATCTAAAAAATCGCTGAACCTTTTGATCCCGGTATTTCTTTTAAGCTCTGCCAGCTGATATAAAAAAGATGGTAGTTCCTGAGCTGTAATCTCTCCTCGTTTTTCTGCCAGTTTTCTATTTTCTCCTACAGCTCCTCCTGTATAAAGAACATATACCGACTCCATTTCGCCGTCTATTTTCTTCATCTTGCCGGAAAATCCGATTTCTCCCCGAAGATGCTGTCCGCAGGAACTGGGGCATCCTGAGATATAAAGTTTAGGAAGCTGTGTTTTTATAGAATGATCTGCATTTCTGAATTTGTTTAAGATTCTTTGAAAAAGTTTTTGAGAAGAGCCGATTCCTGTTCTGCAGGTATCCGCCCCTACACAGACTAAGGAATTATCCATTGGATATTCTGATGTAAAAGGATCTATAATCTCTAAAAGCTTCTCCACCTCTTCCCCTCGAATACCTCTTAGAATAAACCCTTGAGTCGGAGTCAATCGGATAGAAATTTCATAGCTTAGACTTTCTATATAGCGGATTATTTTATTTAAATCCGACGTTGCCAGTTTTCCTTTTCTAGGATGAACATAAACTCCATATATTCCAGGAAATTTTGTTTCTAAGACTTTGCTGCTTTGAAAATCTATTTCTTTTCCAGAAGTTTTCGAATTTTCTTTTTCTTCGAATTTCATAGCCTCTGTATCTAGATCAAGACCTCGTTTTTTCGCTTCTTCCAAATAATCGTAAAATCTTCGAAGAAAATCTTCTTCTCCGTATTTTTTGACTAAATGGCGAAGCCTTGCTTTCCCTCTGTTTTGCCGATCTCCTTCCTTAAAGAAAAATTCTTTCACCGCCTCGGCATAATAGAGTGTATCTTTCGGATCAATTTTTTCTTTAAGCTCTATCGCAAGTCTGGATCCTCCTCCGTATCCTCCGCCGATAAAGACTCGGAGCTTTTCTTTTCCTTCTTCCTGTTCAGCGATAAAGCCGAGGTCCGCGAAAGCTGTATTTCCCGTGTCATCTTTTGAACTGGAAAAGGCGAGCTTCAGTTTCCGGGGAAGTTTTACACTGTTTTCATCTTTTACAATATAATTCGTACTAGCCAAAGCATAGGGTGTTACGTCAAAGGTTTCCTCTTTATCCAACCCTGATAGAGGAGAGCAGGCAACATTTCTCGCAGAGTCTCCACCTGTTCCTACCGTATAAACATTAACCTTTTTTAATTCTTCGATCACTTTTATCGTGTCTTCCAATGCTACTGTATGGAACTGGATATCTTGGCGTGTTGTAAAACGAATCTGTCTTTTTCCGTATTTTGAAGCGATTTTGCTAACGGCTTTCAGCTGGGCTGTCTCAATCATCCCTGCTGGAGTTCTCGGGCGGACCATATACGTCTCTCCGCTTCTTTCCTGATAAACTCCTGTTATAGCGCCGAAGCTTTTAAACTTCAGCTCCTCTTCGCCTTTTAGAGCATACTCCTTTATTTTTTTCCGGTAATTCTCTATATATTTTTCTGTATATTCTGCTGGTATAAACATTTTATCCCTCTCCTGCATGTATTTATATATTAAACTCAATCTCATTTCTTTTTGCTTCTTCAAAGAAATAGTCATAGATTTTTTTCGTATAATATCCAAACTCTGCGCTTCCCCGGTCTCTTTCTCTGGGCAGTTCAATGGGGATAATACTTTTTATTCTGCCGGGTCTTCGATCCATTACGATTACTCTGTCTGCCAAATAAACCGCCTCTTCGATATCATGGGTTACCATAATCATCGTCATGCCGGCTTCTTTCCAGATTTTTGTAATTTCTTTTTGCAGCTCGATTTTTGTTAAGGCGTCTAAGGCTCCGAAGGGCTCGTCAAGGAGAAGGATCTCCGGTTTGTTGATCAAAGCTCTGGCGATAGCGGCTCTCTGGCTCATTCCCCCTGAAAGCTGCTTCGGATAAGCTTCTTTAAACTCGGATAATTTCACAAGATCCAGATAATAATCCAGCTCTTTTTCCAACTCTTTCGAATTCCTGCTTTTCTTCCCGATAAGAATATTATCTTTTATGGTTTTCCATGGAAACAGGCGATGTTCCTGAAAGATCATGCCCCTGTCCGTATCCGGACCTGTGATTTTCTCTCCATCTTTTAAAACAAACCCCTCAGTTGCAGTCTCTATTCCAAGAATAATTTTTAATAGTGTGCTTTTTCCGCAGCCGCTCTGCCCTACAATTACAATAAACTCTCCCTCTTCGATATCGAAATCTACTCCTTGAAGTACAGGAATCTTTCTGTTATTTATTTCAAAGGACTTGTTTAATTCAAATATATCTAATTTTTTCATTTTAATCCCTCGCCCACGGCATAGCTCTTTTTGCAATCAGCTGAATAATATAATCCATAACAAATCCTACAACCGCAATACTTATAATTCCTACAAATAGTGTACTGGAGTCCAAAAGACTTCTCGCATCGTTTAGTCGAAATCCGATTCCAGAGACTGCTGCTATCATTTCTGCTCCAACTAAAGCCATCCAAGCAGAAGACACTCCGATTTTCATTCCTGCAAAGATATGAGGAAGTGCAGAGGGAAGGTAAATATCCTTGAATATTTTCCATCGGCTCAGCTGATAAATCTTTCCTACTTCTATGAGTTTTTGATCTGTTTGTTCTACACCATTTATCGTATTAACAAGGATGGGAAAATAGGCTGCAAGAAAGATGACGATTATTTTCGATGTTTCTCCGATTCCAAACCACATTATAAGAAGAGGAATCCAGGCAAGCATAGGGACTTGGCGAATCGCTGTAAAGGTAACCATAAAGAAACGGTTTGCTTTAGAGTTGACCCCCATAGCAACGCCTAAAACGACTCCGAATATCAACGCCAGGAAATATCCTTTTAAAACCCTTAATGTACTCACGCCGATATCGTTAAACAGCTGTCCGGAAGCTATATGCTCCAAAGCTCTGTTTATTACATCGCCGATAGGCGGAAGCATTAAGAAAGAAACACTGCCGCTTTCCGCCACAATAAACCAGGCGGCTAGGATGGTTATAGGCAGGATCATCCCCAGGGTCCAGTAGTTGAATTTTTTTGAACGTTCACTCATTCCTTTTGCTCCTCTTTTATCTTATTTAAATACCTGCTATCTATAAAATCATCATAATCAACCGTTCTTTGTATAAAATCGCTCTTCAGAAGAAACTGTTCGATCTCTTTCATCTGCTCTATATTCTCTTCTGTAATATTGAGAGGGTAACGTTCTTTCAATTCTTCTGTGCGTACAGCTTTGTCTACATAGTGTTTGCTGAATCCGCTGGCCTCTTCGTAAAGCTCGTAGAAAGCTTCCGGATTTTCCATGATTTTATCTCGCGCTCTAAATTCTGCTCGGATCACAGCTTCCGTTACTTCCGGATGTTCCTTTACAAAATCAGATTCCCCTACAAAGGCAAACAAATCCCAGTATCTGTTTTTGTCTTCTTCGGAACTGGAATGAATAATCTTTCCCCCTTCTTTAAGGATCGCTTCGTCCTGTCCCATACTCACTACGCAGGCATCCACTGCATTTGTGATTAGAGCTGAAATTCCTTCTGGAACATTCATATTTACAAGCTCCACTTCCTCAGAAGAAATTCCGGCGTCTTCTAAGATTTTAAAGATGTATTCCTGCACTGCTGTTCCTCTTTGATAGGCTATAGTCTTTCCTCTCAAATCTCCTGCTTTTTCGATACCGGAATTTTTAGAAGCGGCAAGTTCCCATGCCGGTCTCTTTCCATCGATATTTATAAGTGTTGTATTCATACCGTTGGCCTTTCCTAAAACTGCAGCCATGGCGGCGTAAGTTGTATACTGCAGATCTCCGGCCAATATACTTTCTTGAATTTCCGGTGCCGCTCCTAGATATCCCACAACTTCCGCCTTATACCCTAACGGCTCAAGTTCTTCGTTTAAATAGCCGTAATGATCCGCAACAGCTAATGTTCCTCCTTGCCAGTTTCCTCCAGAGGAAGGATAGCCGATTTTTATGATCTCCAGTCCTTCCGCCGTTTTCTCTCCTGCGGCATTGGAAGAACAGCCGGCTGCAAAAATCAGCGATAAAAGGATCAGCAGTTTCTTTATCATAAGCCCGCTCCTTTTATTTCCCAAAAGATGTTACACAAAAGTTCACTACTTCCTCTTCCGCCTCTTCTTCTCCCATGCCTGTTACCTTTTTCACCTTCGGATCTACCCCTTCAACTGAAGTGACTTTTCCGGTTCCTTCTCCCGGTGATGCGTTCTTTACTCTAAAACTAGACACATCGACAGGTTCGATGGATATTTCTTCCGGTTTTTCTAATTGAGGTACCCACTCATATGGGACACGGTATGCTCTATAAACCATATTCAAACGGTGATTCTTTAAGTTTTTATAATATGGGTTGATATACTCCCAAACAATTTCATGATCTTTTGTCACTTCGATCAGCCTTCCGTCGGAACCTTCGGTTATTAAAGTATTTCCGTTCGGAAGCCTTTGTGCAGAGCTAATATAAGGACTGTAGAATTTATAAGCGTCAAATCTTAGATTACCGGCTTCTTCTCCTGTATACTGCCATACCACTTCCAATGTAGCTGGATCTATTTCTAAAACCCTTGATGTGTCTCTGATGGCGTTGTTTACACCGTTTCTGCATCCCGGATTACCCGCTCCGTAGCCTCCCCAGCCTCCGTTGTCAAAAACGAGAAGGTTTCCTTCTCCCGGAAGTCCTCTTGGAATCATATGAAGATGATGCTGTCCGATAATCCATCCGATTTCTTTTGTTTTTTCGTTTTCATCAAAATCCGGACCTAACTTCCAAACTACTTCGCCTGTTTCTTTGCTTATAATCGCTAAAACATTTGAATTTCTAGCATCCCAAATCAGATTATCCGGATGGAATCGTTCATCTCCCTGGTCATACCATTTGTTCGGTCCTAGAACAGACAAGCTGTTGATATGCATCCAGTCTCCAGAACCGGACCCGTCTTTATATTCTTTATAATTCGGATCAGCATAAAGGGCTTTTTTCGCATCTTCGTCAAAACCAAACTCTTCGAAATGATCGCTGGCTTTCCATTCCCAGATAATTTCCCCATCCCAATTCACTTCTATAATCTTATCGTCTAGAAGCCTTTTGTCGGAGATTTCTGGTTTATGTACATCCTCGTGAACTAATAAAATTGTGTTGCCCCGGTCTGTAAGAGGTTCCTCTTTCGGCGAATAATAGCCCGTTCCTGATCCTTCTCTTTGAAAATCGTGATGCTGTCTGGCACAGAAATACTTTTCATCTCCCGGATCTTCCACTTCTTCTGTTTTGTTGAATTTCCATACAATGTTTCCATCGAAATCCACTTGAACCAAATCCTTTTGATCTTGATAAGAGTATCTTGGATTTCTTTCCCCTGTTGACCCTAAAACAAATCCTCCTGGAAGAATTTTGTTTGGAAATCCCTGCAAGCCTTCCCATAACTGAACCTCATTTCCATTCATATCGATTAACAACGCTCCTTTAATCGACGGAAATATTGTATAGCCGCTATAGGCTTTCTCTTTATTGTAAATCGTGCTTCCTGTTGGATAAACTGTGGGATGACCCATATAAAACTCCTCCTCATAAATTTCCTCTATTACTTTGCCTTAAATATGTTATAATAGCCATAGAAAACATATCCATGTTAGCAGGTATGTTATGTATGTCATATTTATTAAATATGATTATACAGCAAGGCCCTCCTTTTGTAAAATAATTCTTCTCAAAAAAAGAAAAGCCTATAAAAGACTTTTCTTTAGCTTTTCGATAGAATGAAGGATCATCTCTATAAAGAAGGGCTCATCGATAAGCGTTTTGCCGATGAATTTTATGTTGTGTTTTTTACATAGAATTTTATTTAAAGGACTCTTCGGATATAATATATCTTTAGTCAAATGATAATTCGAATATACAAATAAAGGATAAAGAGAAGCTTTATTATCTTCTCCCAAAAAATCATAGATCTCTTTTTCCTCGATGGGGGAAAAAAAGAATATCTGCATTGATGGACATTTTTTCTTTAAATATCTATTGATCTCTAGAACTTGTTTTTCTCCCTCAGAAGATGCAGGTCTATGGGCAATCAAGAGAAGTTTTCCTTCTGTTTTTGAATAGGACTTCAAGAAGAGATCCATGTTTTCTTTCAAAGATAACAAGGGAACTCCTATCGGGATATGGAAACCGCTCAACACTTCTTTTAAATCAGTATAATTTGTTCCAAAAAACAAAAGTGCAGGAACAACGAGAATCTCCCCATATCCTTCCTCTTTCAGCTGCAGAACTTTTTCTCGAGGGTTTTTATGAATATTTTCATGTTCCTCATGTATTTTTTTACTGGAATAGGTAAGATAAAAATCATATCCTTTGTATTTTTCCTTTAAACTTTGAAGGACAGACTCGTACTTTTCAACCAGCCGCTCTGCATTCAAACTGCCATAGGACAGTAAAAGGACTGCTTTTTTCATAATATTCTCCTTTCTTTTGTCTATTATGGCATATCTCTTTACTAGAATAAAGAATTTAAAAGGTGATACATGGATATTCAAAACATTTTTATTACTCTCAAAGATTTTAATAAAGCAGATATTTCCACAGGAGAAAAATTCTACCGACTTCAAGAAAGATTCCCTTTCAAAAGCATACCGAAAAGTCTGCACGAATTTACAGGAGGGTTACATGAGCCATTTTCCTTTTTATATCAATACTAAACATCTACAGATCCTTATTGTCGGAGCAGGCAATATCGCTCTTCGAAGAACAAAAGCTCTGCTTCCTTTCTTTGATCGTATTACCGTTTTATCCAAAGATTTTAAAGAAGAGTTTTTTCTTCTTCCAAAAGAGAAAATTCATTTTATTCAAAAAAAGGCTGAAGAGAAAGATCTCTCCCCTTACAATACTATTATCGTCTGCACAGACGATTCCGAATTAAACTACAAGATATATCAGTGGACATTGAAACAGAATAAACTTGTTAATCTATGCGACCGTCCCGACTTATGCAGTTTTTATTTTCCTTCCATCATCAAGGATAACGAAACAACGATAAGTATATCTTCCGGCGGCGATAAAAAAACTACAAAACGTATCCGCAAACATTTAAATCAATTTTTCAAAAACGAGGTGCCTTATGATTAAGAAACTGCTTATCGGCAGCCGGGAAAGCAGGCTTGCTGTATTACAAACTGAAATTATTATCGAAGCTTTAAAAAAAGAACTGCCGGACTATACCATAGAACATAAAACCTTTAAAACTACCGGGGATAAGCTGCTTAACCAACCTCTTTCTAAAATCGGAGGCAAGGGTCTTTTTGTTAAAGAACTGGACCGAGCACTCCTTGAGGGTGATATCGATATCGCCGTTCACAGCTTAAAGGATCTTCCTCGGGAAACGGCTCAGGGAACAAAACTTGCCGCTTTTTATAAAAGAGGAAATCCCTTTGACCGTCTGGTCATAAACCCTGACAAATATCCAAGTCTTTCAAAAGACCTTTTCGCTTTTTTTGAGGATCATAAGTCTTTAACCATCGGAACCTCCAGCGGCAGAAGAGCCTTGCAGCTGAAGGTATTAAAAAAGGATATCCGCTTTGAAAACATCCGAGGCAATATCCATACACGTCTGCAGAAAATGAAAGATCTGGATTATGACGGCATAGTCCTCGCCTCTGCAGGTATGATTCGGGCAGGAATCACAGACTATCCCTATTATGATTTCACAGAGGACTGGATGGTTCCAGCCGCAGGACAGGGCACCTTGGTTCTCCAGTGCCGAAATGACTTTCCAGAAAAACTTCTTTCACCCTTAAACGATCCCCACACTGCAATAGAATCCCTTGTGGAACGGAAGTTTATTCAGGAAATGGATGCAGATTGTACTTCTCCCATAGGGGCATATGCCAAAATACGGGATGGGGAAATTGAACTTCGTGTTTTCAAGGGAGAGGACTCGTGGGAAGAGCTTCTTCTTTATGAAGATATACCCCCTCAAGGTTTTTGGAAAAGAACAGCCCCTCTAGAAGAAAAAGAAAAGATCAGCATCGATTTAGCAAAAGAAATAAAAGAAAGAGAGCATCATGAATAAAGGAAAAGTATATTTAGCAGGATCAGGTCCTGGAGACCCGGGACTTTTAACTGTAAAAACTCAAAAACTTATAGAGCAGGCCGATGTGATTGTATACGATCGATTAATCGGCGACAGCATTCTAAGCCTTCTTCCGGAATCCAGCGAAAAATATGATGTGGGGAAACTACCCGGCTTTCATAAAGTCCCTCAAGAAGAAATAAATAAAATGCTCATTTCCTTCGCAAAGGCAGGAAAGAAAGTACTTCGCCTAAAAGGCGGCGATCCTTTTGTTTTCGGCAGAGGCGGCGAAGAAGCGGAAGCCTTGATACAAGAAAACATCTCCTATGAAGTTGTTCCAGGTATCACTTCCGCCATAGCCGCTCCCGCCTATGGAGGGATTCCTGTGACCCATAGAGATTACAACACGAGTTTTCATATTATAACGGGCCATCAAAAAAAAGATCCCCTGACTCAAAAAGACTACGATAAATATGCAAACCTTGAAGGAGCTGCGCTGATTTTTTTAATGAGCATGACAAATATCGAGTCCATAGCGAGAGGACTCTTGACTTCTGGTATGAAAGAAAGCACTCCCTGTGCTATCATTTCAAACGGCACACGGTTTAATCAAAAATCGAGTCTTTTTTCATTGAAAGAACTGGCGGACAATATCGATGCTATTCCCATCGAAACCCCCGGGCTTTTTGTAGTGGGCGAAGTTTCTAAATTCGCAAAGGAATTCAGCTGGTTTTACGACCGCCCTCTTCATGGTGAACGGATTATTATCACAAGACCTGAAGAAAAAGGCGGCGATCTTTCGGAGAAACTTTCGGAGTATGGTGCTGAAGTTATTCATTTTCCAGCAGTTAAACTGTTTTCTTTAAATATCAAAAAAGAAATAGAAGAGTTTTCTACAAAGCTTTCTTCGTATGAGTGGATTCTTTTTACCAGCAGTTATGGTGTAAAGTCTTTCTTTTCCAGATTAAAAGAATACTCGATCGATTTTAGAAAACTTTATTCTGTAAAATTTGCAGTTGTGGGGCAAAGCACAGGCAAAGAATTAGAAAACTATGGATTTATACCGGATTTTATTCCTTCAAAGCAGTATGGGAAAGACCTTGCAGCGGAACTTATTCCTTATATAGATAGAAACAAGAACGTTCTTTTAATTTTGCCAAAGAACACTCCTTCCGATGCGGCAGCTGAATTAAAGAAAGAAAATATATCTTTTGACATTATAGAAAGCTATGATAAAACTTTTCGCAAACTGAAATTTTTCAGTTCCTTAACAGAAGAGCTTTTTGTTTTCACAAGTCCTTCTACTGTAGAAGGAACACTTCTTTCTTTTTCAAAAGAAGAATTAATAGAAAAATCGGCAGTTTGCATCGGAGAAAAAACAGCCGCAGCAGCTCGCGAAGCTGGTTTCAGCTGTTTCATTCCTGATGAAACCAGCACAAAAGGCATTATAAAGGAAATTTTCAATTATCACGAAAGGAAAATACATGAACAACAGAACACGCTCTAGAAGACTAAGAGACAATGAAAAAATAAGAAATCTCGTACGAGAGACTTCCGTAAATACATCCTCCCTGATCTATCCGATCTTTATTCAGGAAGGAAAAAATATAAAAGAAGAAATACCTTCTATGGAAGGCCAGTACCGCTATTCTTTAGACCAGCTCCCCTTTCGATTGGAAGAGTTGGCGATCAAAGGCGTGCAGAATATTATGCTCTTCGGTATCCCTGATCATAAAGACGAAATCGGAAGCGGTGCTTTTCACGAAGAAGGCATTATTCAGAAAACTCTCCTTCAGTCTAAAGAAACGCATCCCGAACTCTTTTATATCGCAGATCTCTGCATGTGCGAATACACCTCCCACGGCCACTGCGGTATTTTGAAAAATGGCAAAGTCGACAACGATACTACCCTAGAATATTTAGAAAAAATCGCAGTTTCACAAGCAGAAGCTGGAGCGGATATGATCGCACCTTCGGATATGATGGATTTTCGAATCGGAAGAATCAGAGATGAGCTTGATAAAAGAGGCTTTCAAAACCTTCCTATTATGGCATATTCTGCAAAATATGCCTCGTCTTTTTACGATCCTTTCCGAGCCGCTGCCGACTCTGCTCCCGCCTGCGGGAATCGAAAATCTTATCAAATGGACTTTCACAATCGCAAAGAAGCAATCAAAGAAATTCTTCAGGATATTTCAGAAGGCGCCGATATTATAATGGTGAAACCAGCGCTTTCTTATCTCGATATTATCCGCGAAGCAGCCAATGAAATTCATGTGCCTTTGGCTGCCTACAGCGTAAGCGGCGAGTACGCCATGATTAAAGGAGCATCAGGAACTGGATATATCGACGAAGATCGGATCGTAGCGGAGACGACCATTTCCATTTTTAGAGCTGGAGCCGATATTCTCCTCACTTATTATGCTGAAAAAATAATTGATTTAATCCACAAAGGATGGATCTAATACTTTTGGAACAACAAAAAGCAAAGCCGGATTCTAAACCGGCTTTGCTTTTTTCTTCGGGGTCAGGGATTCGTTTGTTCGTTCATGGATCTTTTTAACAAAAAACTTTAGAGCCACAGGCGAAAAAATTTTCTTTCCCTATAGCCTATAGCCTAGTACCTATTTCCTACTCCCTACTTCCCGCTATGTGTCATCGAACTGCTGTTTACTATAGGCTGTACGTCATTGTTTCCAACGAGTACTACCATTAAGTTGCTGACAAGCTGGGCTTTTTTCTCTTCATCGAGATTTACTACATTTTGATCTGACAGCTGATTTAAAGCCATTTCTGTCATCCCTACAGCTCCTTCTACAATCTTTTCTCTCGCCGCTACGATCGCTGCGGCTTGCTGTCTTTGAAGCATAGCTGCTGCGATTTCTTCTGCATAGGATAAATGGGAAATTCGTACGTCTTCTACGACAAGTCCTGCATTATCAACTTTCGTCTGAAGATCTTTTCGCATCTCCTCGGCTATAGACTGGACGGAGCCGATAAGAGTTTTTTCCACCTCTTCCATGTTGTCATATTCTAGATTTTCATAGGGATACATTCTAGCTATATGTCTGACAGCAGCGTCGCATTGTGTAGACATATATTGAGAATAGTCTTCTACATTAAAAACAGCTTTTGTAGGATTCTCCACATGCCAGATCACTATCGTCTCTATCAAGATCGGATTTCCTAAAAAATCATTGATCTTTTGTTTTTCGTTATTTAAAGATCGTGTCTTTAAAGATATCTTATTATTATATCGAAACTGTCCCCCTCCGGTTTTTGTGCTTTGAAATACAAAGCCTCCTCCAGAACCTGCTTTCGAAGAAAAGGGATTGACAAAATAAAATCCCGGTTCCTTTATAGTTCCATAATATTTCCCAAATAAAGTTAAAACAATAGCTTCTTTCGGTTTCACAATTTTAAGCCCTGCCAGAGAAATAATCGTCCCTACATAAAACAGGATCGATAACATCAGCAAAAGCCATAACAGCCCTCCTGAAAATCTGCTGTAGTAAGAACCGATATTCGAAACAGCAAAGATAAAAAGAAGAATAGATCCAAAATGGACTGCCAAAATCAAAAACAATGCGGGAAACCCTTTCATCGGCCGAATCAATTTTTCTTCAATACTATTTTTTATTTCCATAATAACCTCCTTTTTAAAACTATATTATAGATACCCTTTTTTTGATTTCTTTAGAATCTTTATAAAAAAATGCACCTTTTAACCTCCCTAAGAGTAAAAGATGCATTTTTTATTTTACTGCATAATATCATCAGCATAATTTGCCGGATTAGGAATCGTACTCGTATTCCCAATGAATATCGCCTTTTTCCTTGCAGCGGTCATAATCTGCCAAAATATCCACAGAGGTTCTGCTCATAAATATCAATGCGATAATGTTCGGAAGAGCCATCAATCCCATCATCAGATCCGCTAAAGACCATACGAAATCCGGATCTACAAACTGTCCCATAAAAATCACTGCCAATGCTACAAATTTAAAAGATCCTATGATTCCTTTATTTTTAGTGAAAAACTTGATATTCGATTCCGCAAAGAAAAACCATCCTACTATCGTAGTTAATGAAAATAAGGTTAGAGCAATTGACAAGAAACTTCCGCCCAATGTTCCAAAGCTTAATTCAAAGGCTTTCTGCGTCATTAACGTGGACTGAAGCGCCATCTCCGATGCAGGGATATCCATATTATAAGAACCGCTGGTCATATTAACCATAACCGTTGCTAAACAGATACAAAATGTTGAGATAAATACCCCTATCATCGCTATGAACCCTTGTTCTGCAGGATGGTCCGTAGAAGCTACCGCATGGGAATGAGGTGTTGATCCCATACCGGCTTCATTTGAAAACAGCCCTCTTGCTAAACCATAACGGATCGCCTGCTGAATACCGATTCCTAAAACTCCGCCGCCGACTGCTTGAGGAGTAAATGCTCCTTGAAAAATCATAAGAATAGATGGAATAAGTTCGCCAATATTTAGAATGACGATTAAGAAAGAACCAAATATATAAGCAAAGGCCATCGCAGGAACTACTTTTTCTGTAAAACCACCGATTCTTTCCATTCCTCCTGTAAGAATTGCTCCTACTGCAGCAACAAGCCCTACTGTAATCCACATTTCCGATAAACCGAATGCATCATTTACAGAGACTATAACAGAATTTGATTGAACAAGAAGCCCTACCACTCCTAATGCCAGTATGCATATAAAAGCAAAGATCTTAGCAAGCCAGCCTTGTTTAAGACCGTTCTTAATATAGTAAGCCGGTCCCCCTACGAGTTCTCCATTTTCTGTTTCTCGATAGGCTTGAGCAAGTACAGCTTCTGAGAAGATTGTAGACATTCCGAAAAATGCAGATAAAATCATCCAAAAAGCGGCTCCCGGTCCTCCTAGGGCTATAGCTGTAGCTACTCCAACAATATTACCTGTTCCTACTTGTGCCGCAATCGCTGTAGATAGAGATTGGAAAGGTGTCAACCTTCCTTCCTCTACTTCTACTTTATTTTTAATATCTATAATCATTTTTTTAAGCGCCGGCATCACTCGTGTAAACTGTGGAAACTTTAATTTTATTGTCATATAGATACCTATACCGACTAATAAAACTAATAATATATAATTCCACAGTATGCCGTTAATAAATTTCACTCCGGTTAAAAAACCATCCATTTTTGAAAATCCTTTCTTGTTTTAATTTGATTATCTTTTGTATATTAGGCTATTTTCGTCTACTAGCCTCATCTTCGCCGCAGTGAAAACACTGCGGCGAAGAATCGTCTATTTCGTGAAAGCGTGTTTAGACTCATCGAGTTTGAATACAAAATGGATAATCACCCAAATCACAGCAGATCGGATAAAAGCTGCTAAAAACACTGTTTGGAAATCTACTGGTACGATAGCGGATTGCAGAAATAAAAATCGAGCTAGATATTCTGCTGCATTCGCACCAAAATCACATAACATTAATACGAGAATCAACGGGGATTTATAGACAGACGTATCTTTTCGAACCATGAGATCAAATAGAAAACCATACACTAAGTAGAAGATAATCTCAAGGGCATGATATAAAACTGTTTCGTCTACAGAACCTGTCCCGGCATAGTCTAAAATGATTCTCACCACGAACACTGCTATCCCGGATAATAAAGAGGTTTTCAGTACATTCAGCTTTTCGTATTTGTATAAAGCTACAATAAGGACAATAATTCCTAAGGATACTCTTAATCCTCCGTTTCCAATATGAAAATTAAACACAGAGGCTAATCCTGCCAACAAGGCAATTATAATAGGACTCATGCTTTTTCTCCTTTCCTAAAATTTAACAGTCAGTCAATTCTTTTCAGCCTGCTTTGAAATATTTTCCGTTCTAATATTTTAACAACTAGATTGTGAAAACGCAAACAAAACAGATTTTCAAAAAGGATTTTATTGTTATATTTTATATGATAAACTCTTTTAATTAATAAGTATCTACCTTTTTAAATCCTAACTTTCCAATATTTATAAAGATCTAACCGGACAAAATTTTCATTCTTCTGGATATTTATATATCCAGAATTTTATTTAATTTTCTTAATAAACATTTTCCCAGATAAATAATATCAGCTATAATAATCATTCAAATATTATTTATATCTATATACTAATATAAGAATTTGAAGCATCATTGAAATGCTTATTCATCCCTGATATCTCTTACAGCTTCTACCGCTCCCTTTCTTGTTGCCGCAATTCCTGCAGTCTTATTTGCATAATCCAAAACATTTTCCCATTCATCCAGAGAAATAAGAGATAGATCCCGATCTTTTTTCTGAAGCTGATATAAAACAGCTCCCACGAAAGCATCCCCTGCACCGGTTGTATCCACTACATTTACTTCTTTTCCTTTCCGGCGGATTTCTTTTTCTCCCTTTATAAGAAGAGATCCCTCTTTCCCTAATGTAACCAGCAAGTGAGAAACCTTGTCTTTAAGAACGTTTACCGCTTCGGACACGGTCTTTTCTCCCGAAAGAAATAAAACTTCCTCTTCGCTCGCTTTTAAAATATCTGCATATACTAAAAATTCCTGCAGAGTGTTTTTTAATTCTTCTTTGTTCTTCCAGATATCTTCTCGTATATTTGGGTCAAAAAGTACTGTACCACCCGCCTGTTTCATATTTTCCAAGGTCTTTTTCACCGCTTCTTTTAGAGGTGCTTTTGCCAGTGCAAAACTTCCAAAACACAAAAAATCCTCTTTTTTAAATTCAATTTCCGCTATTTCTTCTTTTCTAAGCTCCATGTCTGCGCCAGGATTACGATAGAAGATGAAATCCCTGTCCCCTTCTTCGTCTAAGGATACAAAAGCGAGAGAGGTCTTCGCTTCCTTTGAGAAAAAGACAAAATTTGTATCTACATTGTACTCTTCCATTTTACTCTTAAGAAATTCTCCAAAAGGATCTTCTCCCACTTTCCCGATAAAAGCCGCATCGCCTCCTAGTACGGAAACAATCATAGCGACATTAGCCGGGGCACCTCCAAACTTTTTCTCAAAATGTACTGCTTCTTTTAAAGAACCTCTCTCCTCTGGCACAAAGTCTATTAAAGCTTCGCCTATCGTATACACTTTTCCCATAAACAACCTCCTTTACTGGATCCCTTCTATCTTCTCCAGAGAATATATTTCGATTTCTCCTTCCCCTTTAAAACAACAGTCTTTTTCTAAGGGTATAGGAAAAACTCTAGAACTTAGCACAGTCCCCTCTTCTGTAAAAATCTCGATACTGCTTTTATCCGTAAAAATTCTTAAAAGGCTAGAATCTTCCAAGTTAATCTCTCGAGTACTGCCGTATTTTTCGCCGAAAGTGTTCTCCAACCCGCTGCGGTCTATTCTAAGAAGCTTTTTCTTTTCATGATATTCTATCAAAAACCCTTTTTTCTTTTCCGTATTATAAAACAAACTGCACTCAAAATCCCCAGAAGTTCTTATTATAAATTCATATGCTTTTTTTTCAGAAAGTTCTATCTCTATATCCTTGTCTGTTTTATATAACTGAGGATTTTTTCTTAACAGCTTTAGATCTTCCACAGGTTTTTGATAAAGTCTCCCTTCCTTTAACGAAAGCTCTCTTGGAACTGTCATACAATGGGCCCACTCATCTTTATCGCTGGGGTATTCAATCTCTGGAAGCCCCATCCATGCTATCAATATATACTTCCCCTTACTGTCTTTTGCAATCTGCGGTGCATAATAATCAAAACCATAATCCAGCAGTGCGGCGGTTTCTTTATCAAACTCCTCTTTTGTTCCTATTAAATAAACCGCCGGATAGATGTTTTCGTAACGGAGATCTTCCAGTCCTTGAGGGCAGAATATTAATATAATCTTTCCGTCTATTTCGGCAATATTGGGACATTCCCACATATAGCCAAATTCTTTTCCTAAAGTAAAGCAGTTTTTTTCCTGCCATTGTAGTCCATTTTCTGACTCATAAAAAAACACAGCTCCCTTATCCCCTCTTAAACGAGCGCCGATAACTGCTTTATAGCCTCGCCCCTCTTTCCAAACGAAAGGATCTCGGAAGTCTTCTGTCGATTCTTCAGGCACATCTGCAATAGCGGGCAATTCTTTCTTTAATACTCCGTTCTTTTCCCTTGCAATGATCTGTACCGATTTTCGATTCCAATGTTCATCCCGATGATTTCCGGTATAAAAAACACGATATTCGCCTTCTGCAATAAATCCGCTGCCAGAGTAGCAGCCGTAATCATCATAGGGACTGTCCGGTATAAGAGCGGGTCCTCTATTTTTCCAATGTACTAAGTCATCGGAACCTACTTCATACCAATGTTTCATCCCGTGAACAGGTCCATAAGGAAACCACTGATAAAAGAGCTTCCAGCTGCCGTCTACTAATTGGCAAAATCCATTGGGATCATTTAGGAGACCGTATGGAGGCTGGATATGATAATTTTGTCTCCAAAGAGAGTTCAAAGCCTTTCTCCGCAGTTCTTCCAGCTCTCCGTCTTTTGCCTCTTTTATCGTGCGATACAAAAATTCTTTCTTTAGTTTCATTCTATCCCATCGCCTTTTAACATTTCATCCCGATATCCAAAAAACCAGGTTGCTGCAAAACTTACAATTATTGCCGCTGCTATCGCAATAATATAGCCGAAGATCTGATTATTTAAGAATAGAAGAAGCCCAGGAATTACCGTAACTGCCATTCCTGTTGCAGCCAGATTCAATAAAGAAGCAATAAATCCTCCTGCAGCGCCCCCTATCATACCGCAAACAAATGGTTTGAAAAATCTAAGATTTATACCATATATAGCCGGTTCTGTAATTCCTAATAATGCAGATAAAGCTGAAGGAAAAGCGATAGATTTTAATTTTTCATCTTTAGTTTTCACCGCCACTGCTAAAACTGCTCCCGCCTGCCCTGCTACTGCTGCAGAAAGGAGAGGGTTGAAAGGATTTGCTCCTGTTTGAGCTAAAAGCTGTATTTCCAAAGCATTAAGCACATGATGAATTCCAAAGATAACCACCACCTGCTGTACCCCTCCGATAAGAAGTCCTGCAAGCCCCAAAGGCAGATATAGTATCCCTTGGGTTAAAACTAGAATGGCATTTTCTAACAAATGAAATACTGGACCAATAATAAACAAAGATGCTGCACTCATAAATAAAAGAGTTAAAAATGGTGTTAATAATAAATCCAAAGCATCTGCCATCCAGCTTCTAACCCAGTTTTCGAATTTTGCCCCTATTATCCCCGCGATAAAAGCCGGAAGTACACTGCCTTGATAACCGGTCACAGGAATGAAACCTAAGATCATCAAAGGATCTGCTGCACCATTTCCCACCTCATACGCATTCGGAAGCACTGGATTTACAAGCATCAGTCCCAGTACAATTCCCAACACCGGGGAACCTCCGAAAACTTTAAATGTAGACCAACACACTAATGCAGGCAAAAATGCAAAGGCAGTATCTGTTAAAACTTGAGTATACAAAATGAAATTAGGATTTATACTTTCTGGTGAGGAGCCGAAAAACCCTAGAAATACTTCATTCGTTAATAATCCTCTAAGCCCCATAAACAGTCCCGTTGCAACAAGAACAGGAATAATCGGTACAAAAACATCAGAAAAAACACGGATCACTTTTTTGAAACCATCTTGGCGATCATGGATTTCCCTTGCTTTCTCTGCCGCATTCCTTGAAGAACCTGTCTCAAAATTTTCCATTTTTATTACTTCATTGTAAACTTTATTTACTGTCCCGGTACCTAATATAATCTGATATTGTCCCGAATGGAACATAGCCCCTTTCACGCCTTCAAGTTCTTCGATCTCTTCTTTTTGGATCTTGTCTTCTTCCAACACTTCAATTCTAAGTCTCGTCGCGCAATGTTCTACCGCTTTGATATTTTCTTTTCCTCCAGCGTAATCAATAATATCTTTTGCCGTTTTCTTGTGATTCATCTTATTCTCCTTTTTGTGATATATTTTGAAACCGTTAGGTACCGGTTCCATAACTGTTAGATAGAAGTAACGATTTCTTCTATCTTTAGTATATTCTATTTTAGAGTATTGTCAATTATGGATTTCGTAGATTCCCTTATTTCTAAACGTCCTTCAAAAACTTGATCTGTTGGTACCGTTTTATGAGCCATGAGATCAATAAGACTTTCTGCTGCACAGGTACCAATTTGATCAAAGGCGATCTGTACTGTTGTAAGAGATGGAGAAAGCATCTCCCCCACTCTATATCCGCCAAAACCGCAGATACTCAAATCCTCCGGTATGTTTATTCCAAGTTCATAGCAAGCTCTATGAACACCTAAAGCAATATTGTCTGTTGCACAGACAACACAGGTCGCATTTGTATCAGGAAGTATCTTCATTGCTTCGTTTTTAGAATAGTCTGCTAAAAATTCACATTCTTGATATTCTATTTCCACTCCTTCTCTTTGAAGAATATCAAAGAGCCCCTTCTGACGATATACTCCTACTGCTTCATCATATTTCTTTACTCCAAAATACAAAAACTTTCTATGTCCTAAACGTAAAAGATACTCCGCCAATATCCGAGCAGCATAATAGTCATCATTACGTATACAATGGATTCCGTCGATTTTCTGTCCCACAACAACCACCGGTATTTCTATATTTGATAAAGCTTTTTTTAGCTTATCCGTAACGGCTGTTGCAAAGAGTATAATCCCGCCGACCTTCATCCTTTCCAGTTCTTCTAAAGACTCCACCTCTTTATTCAGGTCTTGAGTTGTATTCACAAGGCATAGTGTATTTTTGTTTTTGTAAAGAATTTCATCGATAGACTCTAAACTTATATTTAAAGAATGGCCGTCTAATCGAGGAACTACTGTAGCGACTAACGGGCTGACACTGGCTTTCAGACTCTGTGCAAATGCATTTGGCTGATAATTCGTTTTCTGAACCACTACCTGAATCTTCTTTCGAGTCTCGGGGCTTACCGATCCTCCATTAAAATATCTGGAAATAGTGCTCTTTGAAACATTTGCAAGCTTTGCTATTTCATTGATCGTAACCATTCGTTTCCTTCTTTCCATTACTATAGGTATTTAGTAATTGAACTTTTATATGGATTATACCATATTATATAAAATTATTACACTTTTTAGATTATCTTTTGTCAAAAAACATTTTGAGTTAAGAACATATATAACAATGTTCCTGCAGCTATGGAAAAGAGCATCTGTCTTTTTGCTTTATGGATAATAACGACAAGAAAAACACTCAAAAGCTCTGGGATACCTCTGCTCCCTTCCAACAAATTTATATCTTTTAAACTATAGACTACCAAAAGACCAAAAACTGCTGGCGGAAGTACTTTTCCCAAATACAGAATAAACTCCGGTGTTTTTTTATTCTTCGGAAACAATATGAAGGGCAAAAACCTTGTCAGCATCGTTCCTATAACTACAACAGCTATTGTAATCATCTTTTCTGTAAAGTTCATTCTCCCACCTCTGCCTTATCAAATTTTGGTTTCATCATTCCAAGACTTATAAGTATTGTGATCATCGCAGGAATCATAAAAGCACCAGCTCCAAACACTATTCTGCATATTATAGACAATAGAAGTCCTAGGAGAGAAAAAACATGCCGTTTTTCTTTCATCCACTGTTCCATAAAAATGACTGTAAACATTGCTGTCATAACAAATTCTATCCCTTCTGTATTAAAAGCTATAAGAGATCCGAACAAGGCCCCCATAACTGCTCCAGACACCCAATAAATCTGATTTAATAAGGTTACAAAAAGCATAAACCAGTCTTCATCAATGTTTTTTGGAATATCCACAGAATAGTTTATGGAAAAGGATTCATCACACATTCCAAAAATCAAATAGAAGCTTTTCCACCCTTTTCCTCCATACTTATTAAGCATAGAAATACCGTAAAACAAATGGCGGGCATTGATCATCAAGGTCATCAAAAACGCTTGAATAGGATCAAAGCTTGAAAGCAGAAATCCAACAGTTACAAACTCCATGCTTCCCGCAAAAATCAGTGTACTCATTAGAAGAGAATACCAAACATTGAAACCAGAGGCATTCATATAGATTCCATAAGTAAGTCCTAAAAACCAAAAACCAGCGAAAATCGGTATCGTATATGGCAAAGCCGCGGAAAAGGCCTTTGTTATTTTTTCTTTATTTTTCATTCTACCCTCCTCAAATAATAATATCATATAAAAAAGCAAAAAAAGATCGCCTGTTGAAAGACGATCTTTTTTTATTTAGTTAATTTATCGATTACCTTAATAATCTCTTCTATTTTCTCCTGAGCCCCTTCGGCATCGCTGGATTCAATAGACTCTTTTACACAATGATGGAGATGGGCTTCTAAAACATCCCGATTGATTCCTTTTAATGCTTGGATAGCGGCCATAATCTGATTGGAAATATCGATACAGTAGCGGTCTTCTTCGACCATTCTCTGAATTCCTTCGACCTGGCCTTTGACTATCTTTAAGCGATGCTCCACTTTTCCCTGTTCAGCCTTCATTTTAGTCCTCGATGCCGGTAACGTCGTATCCTGCCTCAGTTACTGCATCTTTTAGAACATCGTTATCCACTTTGTCTTCTGCTTCAACATTAGCAATTTTCGCTGCTAAATCCACCTCTGCTTTTACTCCGTCGATACTGTTTAAGGCATCTTCCACTCTTTTTTGACAATGACCGCATGTCATTCCTTCAATATGCATAACTTTTTTCATATTTGTTTCCTCCATGATTTTTTTATTGTTTAACCCTTCTTCTTTTTTAGAATTAGGATTATAGTCTATGTTTAAGGGTTCTATATTGATTTCTTTCTTTTCTTCCGGTTTGTACTGTTCGTATTTGTCATTAGATAAACTATGGAATTTTCTAAGCCTTAAGGCATTGGTTACGACGAAAACAGAACTGAAACTCATCGCAGCCGCTGCAAACATAGGATTAAGCGTGATTCCAAAAGCCGGATATAATGCACCTGCTGCTACCGGGATAAAGATAACATTGTAGAAAAAGGCCCAGAACAAATTCTGTTTGATATTTCGAATGGTAGCTCTAGATAATTCTAAAGCTGTTACCGCATCTTGAAGATCGGAACGAATTAAGACTACATCTGCCGAATCGATGGCAACATCTGTTCCTGCTCCTATGGCAATCCCTACATCTGCTCTTGCTAATGCGGGAGCATCGTTTACTCCGTCTCCTACCATAGCCACTTTTTTGTTCCCTTCTTGAAGTTTTTGAATCACATCATTCTTATCTTCAGGAAGGACATCTGCATAGTACTCGTCTATAGGAAGATTTTTAACCGTTGCCTTGGCCGTTCTTTCATTATCTCCTGTTAGAAGGACTCTATGGACCCCGTCTTCTTTTAATCGTTTCAAAGCGCTTTCGCTGGTATTCTTAACAATATCCGCTGCAGCTATAATTCCGATCAGTCTTCCTTCTTCCGCAAAGTACATCGGTGTCTTTCCTTCATCTGCCAGCTTTTCTGTAACAGGTAAAAGATCTTCGACCGAGATTCCTTCTTTTTTCATCAGCTTTTTATTACCTGCTGCTATTTTCTTTCCATCTATATTTCCTGTTATACCCATTCCTGTAACAGCTTCAAAGTTTTCCACATTTGAAAGTTTAATCTCTAAATCTTTAGCCGCATGAACGATAGCATCTGCTAAAGGCTGTTCAGAGGCTGTTTCTAAAGATGCTGCTTTATACAGAAGATCTTTCCCTTCCATATTAAGAGGAAGGACATCTGTTACATAAGGTTTCCCCTCTGTAATAGTACCTGTTTTGTCGAAAACCATAGTGTCTATTTCATGAAGAATTTCCAACGCCTCTGCACTTTTTATTAGAACACCATTTTCTGCTCCCTTTCCAGTTCCAGCCATAATCGCAACTGGCGTAGCCAATCCTAAGGCACATGGACAGGAAATAACAAGAACCGTTATAGCAAGTCTTAAAGCGAACTCAAAAGGTTCACCCATAAACATCCAAAAGATGAAGACAAGGATAGCTATCCCTATTACAATCGGCACAAAGATTCCCGCAACTTTATCGGCGATACTTTGAATGGGCGCTTTTGTTGCATTGGCATCTTCTACAAGGGCAATAATTTTTGCAATTGTTGTATTTTCTCCAACTTTTGTCGCTTCAAATTCTATAGTGCCTCTTTGATTTATCGTGGCAGAGATTACCTTGTCTCCCTCTGCTTTTTCTACAGGAATACTTTCTCCTGTTAGTGCAGATTCATCAAGAGAGGTCTGTCCCGAACGGATCACACCGTCAACCGGAATACTTTCTCCTGGACGGATTCTGATAAGATCTCCTGTCTTAACTTCTTCTACAGGTACATCTGCTTCCTGTCCGTCTTTTATAACATGGGCTATTTTGGGCTGAAGATCCATTAATTTTCGTATCGAATCCGTTGTCTTCGATTTCGAACGCACTTCCAAATATTTGCCCAGTGTAATTAACGTAACGATCATCGCAGCAGACTCAAAATAAAGGTCATGCATATAGGTATGCACAATGTCCATATTGTCAAAAGCCAGACCGTAATTTATACGATACAAAGCTAAGATTCCATATAGAAAGGCCATTCCTGCTCCTACCGCTATTAAAGAATCCATATTTGGATTTCTTTTCCATAAGGCTTTTAATCCTCTTGTAAAATAGGAGCCATTAATTACCAATATCGGAAGCGTAAGAATTAATTGAGTTAAAGCAAAGTTGCTGCTTCCTCTGGCTCCTTCTAGAAACTCTGGAACCGGCGCCCCGAACATCGTTCCCATAGAAAAATACATTAAAATGATCAGTAGGGGTATAGAAATCCAAAGTCTTTTCTTCATCCCTTTCGCCTGTTTTTCAAAAAGGCTCTTTGCACTTTCTCCGCCTGCTTCTTCTGCCTTATTTCCTCCTGCTTCTTTTAAGGAAGCATCGTAGCCGGCATTTTTTACTGCTTCTATTATTTTATCCGTATTTGTCTGATCGCTGTCATAACGAACATCCATAGAATTTGTCATAAGATTTACATTGACATCCTCAACTCCTTCTACTTTTGCTACAGAACGATTTACTGCCTGCTGGCATGAAGCACAGGTCATACCATCTACATTAAACCGATTTTTTTCTAGACTCATAAAATACCTCCTTCTTCTCTCTTTTTAGTATATACCCCTACAGGGTATCTGTCTAACATTTTTTTTAAAATCTACGAATTCTATACATTATTACTACAATCTATTTTCGGCAGTCTTTCTGGATTGATTTTATTATGACTATTCAACTATAATAAAGTTAACTAAGAATTACTAATAGCGAATAAAAGAGGTACATCATGCCAAACAGAATAAATACAGAAGAAATACTTGAAAATAAAAGAGAGAGAATTCAGCAAATACAAAAAATCATCCGCCGGATCACATTTGTAGTCATTATCGCTGTAGCCTTGTTTCTATTATATGGAAACAGCCAGCACTGGTTTGATTCGCCGGAAGTTCTTAGCAACTATTTTAAAACCCTTGGAGGGGCAGGTGTTGTACTATCCTTTCTTCTTTTAGTCATTAACACTATTTTCCCGGTTATTCCCGGCGGCCTTCCTGCCCTTGCTTTATATATGTTAAATGAAAAACTCACTGGATTCCTATTTGTAATGGCGGCAACTTTACTAGGATCTATTATCAGTTTTCTTTTAGTAAAAAAATATGGAGAACTTTTTGTTAAAGCATTTATATCCGATAAAGTTTACGATTCCCTTGTAAAAAAAATCTACGATGAAAAAACAGCAACAAAATTAGCAATTCTTGCTTTTCTTATTCCTGGAATGCCCGATGATGCAACAGTCATGATCTGCGGCTTGACAGATATGAGACTTCGAAGAATGATCCTGCTCTGCTTGATATTCAAACCACTCCCAACCTTTCTATATTTATATGGGATTACAAGCTTGTTCCAATGGATCCTGCAGACATTCCTGTAAGGATTGTGATAAAATGAATGATAATGGATTTATCCAAATAAATAAAGCAGGTGTTCTATGAAAAAAAAAGCAACCTTAATCATTCTCGCCGCAAATCTTCTGCTCTATCTGATCATGGAATTTTTAGGCGGCTCTACAAATACAGGGGTACTAGTCTACTTCGGAGCGATGTTTAAACCCTTAGTTCAAATGGGCGAATGGTGGAGATTTATCACACCCATTTTTCTCCATATCGGTTTTACCCATCTGCTTATGAACAGCTACTCCTTGTTTATATTAGGCCAATCCTTTGAAACTTTATATGGAAGTGTAAAATTTGTAATCATTTACCTGCTCTCAGGTATTATGGGAAATCTTATGACCTTCGGCATGGGAAGCGATATGACTGTCAGCGCTGGAGCTTCTACCAGTATATACGGTTTATTCGGTTTGGGAATTGCGATTCTACTTTTCTATAGAGAGGATCGTCTGCTCCAAGAGTTCTCCCGCAGCTTCGTAGTTCTTCTTGTCATCAATCTAGTCTACAGCTTTACTGTCCCCGGTATCGATATGCTGGGTCATCTAGGAGGCGTATTGGGCGGATTTTTACTGGGCGGAGTCTTTCCTATAATCAATAGAACTTTAGATAAATATTCTCAAGTACTGGGAGTCTTTTTATATATTTTGATCGCAGGATTTTTATTCTCAAGAGGTATGAATATTATTTAGCTCCTTTGAGATCTATATTCGTGTCAGCTGATGATTATAAAAACCTTTGATATTAGAAAGAAATTTTTTGGGTATATATACTACTGTGTGGATAGAAAATATTAAAGGGGGATTTAAAAATGGAATTAAAAATTTATCATTGCAAAGAATGTGGAAATGTAGTAGTGAAAGCAGTAGACGGAACAGAAAGTCTTGTATGCTGCGGAGAAGAAATGGAACTTCTTAATGCGAACACTGTAGATGCTGCAAAAGAAAAGCATGTACCAGTAGTAGAGAAAAACGGCGAAGAATTATCTGTAGTAGTAGGATCTGTAGAGCATCCTATGGAAGAAGAGCATTATATTACAAACATCTTTGTACAACAAGGCGATAAAGTACAAATTGCTTACTTAAAACCAGGAGACGCTCCTAAAGCTTCTTTCAAAGTAGAAGAAGGACCTGTAACTGTTTACGAATTCTGCAACAAACACGGACTTTGGAAAACAGAAGCGTAAATTTCGGAATAAAAAAAGAGGATGAACGTCCTCTTTTTTTGTGTCTAAAAGTAGTGAGAGTATAATGCAGGTTATAGAGGAGGAGAATTTTATCGCCTGTGCTCTAAGGTTTTGGTGCTTTTCAAGCTTTCCTTTATTGAATCAAAACGTAAAAGAAAACCACAGCCGATAGTAAAAATCCTATTGGAAGAATGATCCGGAAGGCTGTCTTTTTTGTTTTATGATGGAATACTCTGCTTCCTAAAAAGGCTCCGATTCCGCCGCCTAGAAGGGAGAATCCCAGAAGTATCTTTTCTGGGATTCTTTGTCCGCGATTTCTAGACTGTTTTTTATCATACCCCATTAAGAAAAAGGATACTGCATTCCAAACTAATAGAAATTTAATCATTCGCTTCCACTCCTCTTTTAAATCGTCTTATAAAAGGCGGTATTAAAAGAAGCTGCAGAAGAATTCCAGGAAGTCCAGTTACAATCCCCCCTGTGACAAAAAGAACAGGATTAAGCTGTACACCGAACAAGGCTACTAAAACTGCAACTGCAAGACCTGCTACAATTCTTCCAACAATCATAGCTGCAACTAACACAAAATATGCATTCCAGCTTTTTCGATTCGCTAAAAGAGATGTGACCAGCCCGTAAGCTGCAAGCTCGCAGACCATAATAGGTGCCATCGGCATAAACACCGGCATCCCAGTCATTATACTGCTTAAGAAGGGAGTGACTGCCCCAACGATTAAACTAGTGGAAGGTTTTAAATAAAACCCTGCTATTAAAATCGGAAAATGCATCGGCAAAAACACCGTTCCTGGCAGACCCGTTGTATGAAAGATAAAAGGTATTACCAGCCCTAAAAGGATGAAAAAAGCACCTAATACCAGCTCTCTTGTCTGCGGATTTCTAACACCTTCGTAATTTCTCATATTATTTCCTCATTTCTTGGAAGAATGTTTCAATCTTTTCCACAAGCTCTTTTGTGTCTTGGCTTTCTTGAGCCCTTTTTTCCATCGGACAAAGATCGTCTTCCTTTTTATTTAATATTCTATCTACTAATATATCATATGTAAAAGGAATCTTTTTCTTTTCCAGAAAATCCTTAGCGCTTTTTGAGAGAACTTTCCCATAGACTTCTTTTACTGGAATTTCAGCTGAAATCATAGCATGGGCCAGCCCTACCACTGTATCCGCTGCTGAAGAACCTTCTAAACCTTTCTCATTAAGAGCTTTTAAAATCGGACGGATTCCCTTTGCTTTATCTTCAAAAAGAATTCTTCCATTTTTAACGAATACTATCGATTTTCCCTTCTCTAATTCTTTTACTGCAATCTCAATATCTTTCATAACTGCTCCCATCTACAACCCACCGTACCTTAATTTTTATCTTTGTTATACTGCTTTACAGCATATTCTGTTTAGACCTAACACTTTCGCAGGTCCCGCTATAGTATTTCCATAAAAATAGACGTCTTTATTTAAATCGATATAGTCTTTTATCGTGCCGTTCACAATAGTACTTCCTGTACAAAGAATCACCTCTGCCCAGTCTACAACGTCCTCATACTCCTTCACGCCGTCCTCGATAAGAACGCCTAAACGGTCGCTGCCGATATTTTCTGGATTCAAATCCAATACACGTATATTAAAATCTGCTTTTGCTAACGCTTCGATAAAGGCAGGCTGAAAACCGATTACAGCTATTCTTTTATCCTTCTTCTCGGAAAACTTTTTCGTAAGCTCTCCCGCACATTCTTCTGGTTCTTCTCCTTTACAGTGAATCGTACCGCTTATCAGATTAAAATGCTTCATCACAGCATTTAAAGCCGCAACAAAAATCCCCCGATCATATTCTTTCTCCAGATCTAATTTCATAATATCTTGTATCGTTCCGTGAAACACAGATCCTGCCAGTGTAAAAGCCTGTCCTTTTGCACCGCCAAACTCCGCTTCCAACATCTTTTCCTTCCCTGTAAGAAGCGGATAATCTTTCCTGCTGGTTTCCCCTAATACATCTATTCCTTCCAACAATCGAAAAGAAACTTCGATTTCCTCGTTTTCAATACCCTTTTCTCTTGCAAGTCCTGTAAAATATTCTTTTAATTTTTCGTAAAGATCCATCTCCTGCTCCTTTAGAACATTAATAAATATCCTGTAAATCCATTGTATATTAAAATATAAAAGAATCAATAGAATATTTTTAAAAAAGCATAAAAAGAAAGTGTGAGAGCGTGGAGAGGGGAGTGTGAAGTTATAGAAGAAACAAAGAACGTGTTTCTTTTGTAATAAAAGAACAAGGATCAAACCGTAATAGTCATTTTTCTATAATATTTTCTCCATTTCGTCGACTAGTGTTCGTCTATCCAAATTCGAAATACAAAATATTTACACTATATGTTCCTATATTTTGGAAGACTTTAGAGCCGCAAGCGATAAAGTTCTCCTCCCCTATTTCCTATCCTCTGCTTAAAAAGAAACAGCTGCACAAAAAATTGCTCTAAAGTAGTAATGAAAGGATCTTTCACTCTACTTTAGAGCAATTATTATTCGTTTTCTTTTAAATATTCTTCGATGTCTAGTTCCATTATATAACGGTCTTCATTTTCTCCGTATTCGTTCATGGACATTCTAACCGGGTTAAATCCAATCTTATCGCTATATAGACGCAAAGCAGGTTTGTTGTTTACATCTACTGTCAATTGAAGTGTTTCGAATCCTAAATCTGCTAAATCTCGTATCAGGATCGTAAGAAACTCATAACCCAGGCTCATTCCCTGTAGTTCTTCTGCAATAGCATAATCAAAAAGATAAGCCATTTTCGGATCAGACCAGTCTCTCATAAAGGATGCCATTCCTAATACAGTATTCTTATTTTCATTTGTCAGCAAATATACATTTCCATGACGAAGAAGAGGTACAAATCCAAACTCGTCCAATGCGCTATGTCCAAAAACCGTATCCCAAAACTCAATCATATCCTTTAATAATCTTAAGCTTTTTCCAGACACTTCGTAGACTGCTAAGGATTCTATTCCATCAATATTTTTTACAATTCTATGGGAAATCTGTTCAATTTCTTTAAATTTCAACAGCTGTCCCTCCTTCCTGTTATAATTATAGCACATTATGTGAAGAGCTTGAATAATAATTCTTCTTTGTGATTCTTTATCCTCTTAAACCGCCGATGAAAATTCAACACGAAAGCGGATTTTATCTTTTTCAGCTTTTGAGGCTCTGATTCTTCCTCCATGGCTTTTTACTACAGCTCGTGCAAGAGAAAGTCCTATCCCGTAGCCTCCTCCTTCACTCGTTCTAGAGTCATCTTCCCGATGGAAGCGGTCGAATAATCTTTCCAGATTTCCCTCCGGCATTTTTTCAACTGTATTTATAAAATCAAAGATAATATTTTTCCCTTTTCTTTCCAAATAAATCTCAATCACTCCATCCACGGGTGTATATTTTATACTATTATCCATTAAAATAGAGATCAAATGGGAAATCCGATTCGGATCAGCGCTGATATAAAGATTTTTTTCTATACGTTTTTGAACTTCAATCCCTTTCTGGTCTGCCAATACTGTAAAAGGCTGGATAATCTCT
This sequence comes from Gallicola sp. Sow4_E12, assembly GCF_052116305.1. Classification (NCBI taxonomy): domain Bacteria; kingdom Bacillati; phylum Bacillota; class Tissierellia; order Tissierellales; family Peptoniphilaceae; genus Gallicola; species Gallicola sp. Sow4_E12. The sequence goes on from NZ_JBQKLI010000011.1 coordinate 45,069, forward strand.
TCAGCTATTTCTGAAAGATTCAATGTAACAAAATGAATATCTATATTTTCTTCATCCATTTTTGCCAAGGTAAGGAGGTTCTTTATCAAGAGATTCATCCTTCTTACTTGATTTTGTGTACTTTCTATCCACTCATTGCGCCCGTATTGCAGCTCTAAGACTTCGCAGTTTGCAGCGATTATGGATAATGGCGTCTTTATTTCATGTCCTGCATCGGTAATAAATCTCCGCTGTTTTAACAAGCCCTCTGTCATAGGTTTTATGGCTTTTTTTGAAAAAACGCTTACGATAATAAATACAGCAAACAAACTCATTACGGAGATAAAAACTGTATTGACAAAAAAGTTTTCAAAGGCTTTCTGCCCTTCATAAATATTCAGCACATAAAGCTGCGAATGGTCTCGGTCTATAAGATAGCGCATATTTTGAATGGTTCCTTTATTGCCTTCGTTTTTCAGCATAAACCCGCTTAAAATTTTTCCTTCTTCTTCCGAAATAGATTCCATATGGGAACGGTCTATCACCGTATCGTCTTTAAAATCTACAATGAAGTACCGCATTTCATAAGGTATATTTTCTGTATAAAAGGACTGTTCATTTAAAGATCTTAAATCTTCTTTCGAAATATTGCCTTGGTTTTCTGATAAAAGTTCTAGAAAAGCGTCTGCTCTAGAATTCATATTATAGTAATTCAGCGAAGTTGCAGCTAGGATTATAAGAGAAAGTATAAAAAACAAGGTTATCATCGTAATCAGCACAAATTTGCGCTGAAACTTCCTAATCATCTTTCTTCTCCAGCTGATATCCTGTATCCTTTTCTACCTTTACTTGGACAGAGGCATTTATCGCGTCCAGTTTTTTTCTAAGATAGGAAATATACACCCATACAATATTCTTTTCCACTTCAGTATCATAACCCCAGATCTTCTCCATAAATTCCTCCGGCGTTACCCATCGTTTTGCAGTAATTAAGATCTCCATCATTTTGCATTCTTTATTGCCTAAGCGGATTGAGGAGGTTTCTGTTGAGAGTTCATAGGTCGACCGGTCCAGTTCTACATTTTCAAACCGAAGAAGGGGCGATGTATACTCTCCTTTTCTTTTTGTTATAATTTTTATTCTCGCTAAAAGTTCCGCCATTGCGAAGGGTTTCGTCAGATAGTCATCGGCTCCGTTTTCCAACCCTTCCAACTTATCCTGAATCTCGGCTTTCGCAGTTAGCATCAATATCGGTGTTTCGATGCCTTGACGTCTTGCTTCTTTCAAAACTTCAATCCCGTCTTTTTTCGGCATCATAATGTCGAGAAGGATCCCGTCATAATCCCGTTCTAAAGCATATTCCAAGGCCTTCTCTCCATCGTAAACAGCATCTACTTCATAATCGGAATGTTCTAAAATAGCCACTAGTGCATTGGATAATTCTCTTTCGTCTTCTGCCAGCAGTAGTCTCATATTTCCTCCTTGATTTTTCCATCTATCCAATCTCGGATTGTCTGCATTGTCAAATCTGTAGAAGCCATTTCATCGGCACAGCGTTTTAATTCTTCTACGATCATTTCGCTGTGTTCGATATCCCGCTTGTATTTTAATTGATGCTCGAGGCTTGCCCAACTGTCTTGGGAAATGGTGCGGATCTGTATTTCCATATGCATTTTATCTACATTTTCATTCAATTTTCTGTCGATTTCCAGGATCATATGAAAACTTCGATAGCCGTTCGGTTTTGGATACTTGACATAGTCTTTCTCCTCAAGAATCCGTACTCCTCCCATATTTTCAAAGTAATCCCGTATACTGTAGATATCTTCTAAAAATGCACAAACAACCCGGATCCCCGCGTAGTCGAAGAGATGTATAAAACAGGTATCCAAATCGTAATGGAAACCCAATTTTTTAAGCTTGCACTCGATACTTTTCGGCTTTTTGATTCTCCACTTGAAATGCTCGATTCTTTTGCGGTCCAGATCTTCATCCATTTTTTCAAGACGCTCTATTTCAGCACTCATTTTATGTAGTTCTTCTTCTATTATGGATAGGGTATCTCCATAAAACGCCCGTTGGTCTTCTTCAATTTCAGGCTTTTTGATTTTTATTGACTGCATAATTTCTCCTTGTTTTAAAGGGAGGATTCCCTCGTTATTAAAAATATTATTTATTTATATAGTTTCTCAAAATCATATGTAGGAATTGAGGAGATAAACTATAAATAAATGATACGAGTTTTATTTATAAAAATGTCTGCTTTCATTTTTGTGAAGGCTTCGAAGATAAAAGAAAACCAAAGCTGCTGCTATATACAGCAGGCTGATGACTTTGTAAATCCACTCTATATGATGGATTATAATATACGCACCCAATAATCCTCCTATAAAAAATATCATTATATTTATGGTGTAAAAAAAAGCCTTCCAGAGATTCAGCTTGTTTCCTCGAAGAGCTCTGCCGTATATTACCCCTGCATCACTTAAATATCCGGTCATATGAGCTGTTCGGACAATCGCCCCTTTCCAATAAAGGAAAAAACCATTCTGGCTGCCTACAATAAAAGCCAAAATATAGGCCATGATATTCCTCTCCCGAAAGACAAAAGAAGCAGCAGTAATAATCATTGCATAACCGATCAAAAGCAGTCCATACCGCAGCCGTAGCTGAAACTTCTGTTTCGAAAAAACAATCCCTGAAAATAATGAACCTAGAAAAAAGCAGGCTATCAGTATAAAGTACACAATAAAGATATCCCATTTTCCCAGGGTAGAATTGACAGCCATTTGGGCAATCTTACCCGAAACATAAGTGATGGGAAGGCTAAACTGCATCAGACCTACAGCGTTGATGCAGCCTGCAATCAGTGTTAAATTAAATATCCATAGGTACATGATCTGATCTCTATATTTGTCGATTTTCTTTTCCATTTTCCCGCTCCTAGGAATCCTTTGCCCAGTTTTTCGCATACTCAACAGCTTTCTTCCACCTTTTATATTTCTTTTCCCTTTCCTCGATACTCATTTCGGAGTGAAATTCTCTCGATACTTTTCTATATTTTCGGATCTCGTCTTTATCTTTCCAAAAACCTGCAGCAAGACCTGCTAGATAGGCAGCGCCTAAAGCGGTACTTTCAAAAAGAACCGGACGCTCTACAGAGACATTCATAATGTCCGATTGAAACTGCATTAGAAAATCATTGTTGCTGGCTCCCCCGTCTACTTTTAAAGATTTAAGCTTTATCGAACCTTCTTTCTCCATCGCTTCTAACACATCCTTTGACAAAAAGGCTATGGATTCCAAAGCTGCCCTTACAATATGATATTTGCTTACTCCTCTTGTGATTCCCACAATAGTCCCTCGGGCATACTGATTCCAGTAGGGAGCACCCAGCCCAGTAAACGCAGGCACAAAATAACAGTCCTTGGTGTCTTCTACTTTAGAAGCCATATAAGCCGTATCTTCGGCTTCGTCTACTATACGAAGATCATCTCTCAGCCACTGTATAGCAGATCCAGCCACAAATATAGACCCTTCTATGGCATAGCAGATACCTTCCTTGTCTTTCCAGGCAACGGTCGTTAAAAGACCGTTCTCGCTGTATACCGGTTTTTCTCCAGTATTCATAAGAAGAAAGGCCCCTGTTCCATATGTATTTTTCGCTTCTCCTTCTTCAAAACAGCTCTGACCGAATAATGCAGACTGCTGATCCCCGATAAGGGAGGCGATGGGAATCTCTCCCCCTAGATATTCGCTGTCTGTATATCCGTAGATCTGGCTGCTGTCGCCAACTATAGGAAGAATTTCTTTTGGTATTGAGAAAAAGTCTAAAAGTTCTTTATCCCACTCTAGCTTATTGATATTAAAAAGCATCGTTCGAGAAGCGTTGGATACGTCTGTCCCATGTACTTTTCCTTTCGTTAATTTCCATAACAGCCAGCTATCTACTGTTCCAAATAATATCTCGCCATTTTCCGCCCTTTCTCGGGCCCCCTCTACATTTTCCAGTATCCACCGGATCTTTGTAGCTGAAAAATAAGCATCGATCTTTAAGCCTGTTTTTTCTCGAATAAACTCTTCATATCCTTCTTGTATCAGCTGATCGCAATAGTCTGAAGTTCGTCTGCACTGCCAGCCTATAGCAGGGTACACGGGTTCTCCTGTTCTTTTGTCCCAAAGAATCGTCGTCTCCCTTTGATTCGAAATCCCGATCGCTGCGATATCATTATGAGAGATCCCTCTGTCGCTGAGAACTTCTACGGCACAGCTTATTTGGGAAGACCAGATCTTTTTAGGATCCTGTTCCACCCAACCCGGTTTAGGGTAACTTTGTCTAAACTCCTTTTGAGCTGTAGAAAGGATTTCCCCTTCTTTAGAAAAAAGGATACAACGATTGCTCGTTGTACCCGCATCAAAACTCATTATATATTTGCCCATAATAGCCTCCGATACTTTGATATTCACTCTTTCTCTTATTATAACATTGGTGAAAAGATAAACAAAAGGCTCATGCTGCCTAGGCTTTCCACGCTGTGAAAACCATAATACCCCGTCCTGGTACTTCGATCTTGTTATTCTCAACATATTTTTCTAAAAAGTATCCTATATCCTGTCCCTTTTCGCCAGACGTATCAATTCGAAGCTTCCATTTGCATCCTACAGGCGGCTCTGGCAGATTGATCGGGATATCTTCCCAGTACATATTCGCTGCTAAAAATATAATATCCTCTGTATCCCTGTCATCTAAAACTCCGCTAAAACGGATACCTATATAACGGTCGATTTCTCGAAACTGTTCTACAGGGCCCCAGTTGTCGTAGAACTTGCAGGAGCCGTAAGCTCCTACTTTTAACACAGGATGTTTCTTTCGAAAAAGAATTAATTTTCGTACAAAATAATATAAATCCCTGTTTTTTTCCAGATCCTTCCAATTCAGCCAAGATATTTCATTGTCTTGGCAGTAAGGGTTGTTGTTTCCCTTTTGACTGTTCCCAAACTCATCTCCGGCGAGAATCATCGGAGTACCTCGGCTCAGAAGCAGTATTGTAAAAGCATTGCGAACCATCCTTCGTCTTAAAGCAATAACCTTTGGATCTTCTGTTTCTCCTTCCACACCGCAATTCCAGCTGTTGTTGTTATTTTCTCCATCTGTATTATCCCAGCCGTTGGCTTCGTTGTGTTTTTCATTATAGCTGTACAAATCGTGGAGAGTGAAGCCGTCGTGGCAGGTTATAAAGTTTATAGAGGCATCATCTCTGATTTCCGGATCATAAATATCGATAGATCCTGCTATCCGAATCGCTGCGGCATTTGCCATGCCCATATCCCCTTTTAAAAATCGTCTAATATCATCCCGGTACTTTCCGTTCCATTCCGACCACCGTTCAAAGTCGGGAAAACTCCCTACTTGATATAGCCCTCCTGCATCCCAGGCCTCGGCGATAAGTTTTACTTTCGACAATAAAGGATCGTAGGCAAGCTCTTTAATCAAAGGCGGATTTTCTAGAGGCTTTCCATACTCGTCTCTTCCTAAAATCGAAGCTAAATCGAAACGAAAACCGTCTATATGGTATTCTGTTACCCAGTAGCGCATGCTTTCCATAATAAAATTCTGAACTACGGGATGATTGGCATTGAGGGTATTACCGGTTCCGCTGTAATTGGCATAATGTCCATTTTCATCCAGCATATAATAAATATGATTGTCAAAACCTTTAAACGAAAAGAACAGCCCATCCTCATTACCTTCTGCTGTATGATTATAGACGACATCAAGAAATACTTGAATTCCGTTTTTATGCATTTCTTTTATAAGGGTTTTCAGTTCTTCCCCTTCTCGATTATGCTCTACCTCGGCAGAGTAGGCAGTATTCGGCGCAAAAAAAGCAACAGGATTGTAGCCCCAATAATTCAGCAGTTCCTTCCCCTTATAATATCTATTCTCAGAGCGCTCATCAAATTCAAAGACAGGCATAAGTTCCACTGTATTGATTCCAAGAGATTTCAAATAGGGAATCTTATCGATAAGTCCGCTGAATGTTCCAGGATTTTTAACCCTGTCTTGGTCTTCCATAATCGTAAAACCTCTAACATGAAGTTCGTATATAATCATATCCTTCATATCAATATTAGGCTGCTTGTCTTTTCCCCAGTCAAAATCGCTGGAAGTTACCCTTCCATGATAATGCTCTTTCTTCTTTTCTGCTCCCCAAATCCTCTGTCCTGCTACGGCATTCGCATAAGGATCCAGAAGATCTTGCCTTCCATCGAAAATATAACCTTTTTTTGGATTAAAAGGTCCTTCTACACGATAAGCATATTCAAATTCTCTATAATCCAAATCAAAAACGATCATAGAATACACATCCCCGATCTTATAGTCTTCCGGGAAAGGTATCTTTGCATAGGGCTCTTCTTCATGACGTTTAAATAAAAGAAGGGTTACAGCCGTTCCTTTCTGGGTATGGACTGTAAAACTAATCCCTCCCGGAAGCACTGTTGCTCCATTTTCCAAATAATACCCCGGGCGGATATAAAACCCTTCCACCTCGTGTAATGGAACCATATTATTTCCGTACTCTTTCGCAAATTTTTCTCTTATATGAGTTTTTATCGTTCTGCTCATAGTATCCCCCTAAACGATCAAGGTATATAAACCTCGATTTTTTCCTGCAGTACTTCAAGTTCAATAGGAAGTTTCGGTCCTTCGTCCCCGTCTACATCCGTCGGAAGAGTTTCCCCTTCTTTACTGTATATCCTGCCTTTGCAGCCCTTTAAAACTCGGACTTTTTCGTGTTCCTCTACTTCTCCTAAAACAGCCTTTCCTACCAATGCCAGTTTATCAACAGTCGTATTTTCTCCTAATATAAAAATACTCATTTTCCCATTGGACTCTTCTTCGTTGGAAAATTGAATTCCATGAATACTCGTTTTTAAAGCTATTACTACATTGCTGATCATCCCTGTAAATGTATCTTCTTCCGTTTCGATAGTCAAAGGATAAAGCTTCTCCTCTTTAAAACTTTTTACAGAATCAAAAACATAGGCCATAGGACCCCATTTATTTTTATCTTCTGTGCTTACATCCATTAAAGCTTCGGATACCGTACCGATACTTACCCGCATGGTGAAATACTTGTCGTTAATTTTGCCTATATCGATAGTATCTGTCTTCTCTGCAGTGAAATTTTCTATAGCTTCTTCCATAACAGGAGAAATCCCTATAGTGCGGGCGAGGTCATTTACTGTACCTCCTGGGAAAATCCCAAGCTTTATCTTAGAATCCCTGTTGGCAATTTCCTCGATGATCTGGTTTACTGTACCGTCTCCGCCTACAGAAAATACGGCTTCTGCCTTTTCTTTAAAGGTTTTCGCCATCGCCTCCTGCACTTCTTCTCTATTCTCAACAATAATTGTTTCTACTTTATCAAAACTCTCCAGAAGCTTTGCCTCGATAGCACTCCGATAATCGCAGCCTACTTTCTTTCCAGAAAAGGGGTTGATTAGAACAAAGGCTTTCATCAGAATTTCCTCCACTTCTATGATTGATCTACATAATATGCATCTAAATGATGGGGCAGAACTTCAGCAGTGAAAGGAACCTTTCCTCCCAGATCGCCGTCAGAATCGTACTCGACCTCTTCGCCCTCTGCACTTTCTACCCTTGCTATTTTGCATTTTACCGCTTTTACACGATCATCTTCCTCCAATGACCCTTTTAGCGCTTCTCCCAAGGCCTGAGCCTTTTCAAAAATATCTGTTTTCTTCAAAAGGTACATCATGAGACAGCCGTCAGATATCGTATGCCCAGTTCCTGCAAACTCGATATCGCCGATCTGATCCGACAGCGCGATAAAAACATGACTGTATTCTCCTTCCAAAATCTCCCCATCGTGATCTATTTTCAAAGAATAAAGCTTCTCGCCTGTAATATTCTTAATAATATTGGACAAATAGGCAAAAGGACCCCATTTTGTCTTTTCTTCTCCGCTTACATCGTGTATCGCTTCGGGAATCGCTCCAATACTTACAGCATAGCAGAAGTACTCTTCTTCGACTTTTCCAATATCTATTTTTTTATGCTTCTTAAAATCAAGTACCTCTATCGCCTCATCAATATCCATAGGAATTCCTAAAACCCTAGCAAGATTGTTAACAGTTCCTCCGGGAAAAACCCCAAACTTCGGGCGGTACTCTTCTTCTGCAAGACCTTTCACACCTTCGTTTACCGTGCCGTCGCCTCCTAAAACAAAAACTGTATCTGCTTTTTCTCTGGCTGCTTTTCTCGCAAACTCTTCAGCATCTCCACCCTTTTCAGTAAATAGGATTTCTACTTCATCAAAATAAGATGAAAACTTTTTTTCGATTTTTTCTTTATAAGATTTTCCTTCTTCATTCCCAGATGCGGGATTAATAATCACAACAGCTTTCATATTTTCGACCTCCATTAGTGTTTCATATATACCCCATTTGAGAAAGGGTATTAAATTTCATATCCTTTCGAAAAACAAAGAAAGCAGAAAATTTTTCTGCTTTCACCCTTTCAAAACTAATTCATAATATAAAAAAGACTCACAACTATTATAATTCCTATCTGAAGAACTCTATTTGACGAATCCTTCACGATATAAATACTGTATAAATTCGCTAAAGCAAAAGCGATAAAAGCAATATTTGAAAACACTGTCCCTTGTAAAAACAGAGAACATACTATTGAAATCACAGCCAGTGCTAAAATCCCGATTCTATGATAATTTCCCATCTTAATTCCTCAATATTTTTCGTTTATAACAACCTTCATTTTCAAATAGTATACATATTTCCTGCTACATAAATTACAATACCCCGATCATCACTAAAAGCACCGCCTGCAGCGCTCTGCTTTTTCCTTCGCTTTTCACCAAAAGATTTAAAAGATTCATCATTGTGAAAATCACAAAAACGATATTTGTCACCATATTCTTTCCTAAGAGAACAGAACTGGCAAGAAAAGCAATCGCTAAGATGATTACTCCCAAATAAGTCAAATCTTCAATTTGATTTTTCATAATACGCTCCCTTGATTATTTGTATCTGCATTTATATATAGTATACCCTATTTTTGGATCGTATTATACGGCGATATTTTCTTTCAATTTCCTGTTAATCCGGCTATATCTTATCCATCAGAAACCAAAAAACAAGCAGTCCAGCGATGAGCAGCACAAAATAAAAGACATTTCCGATAAAACCATTTATTTGAAGTATTGCTAAAATGATTATATAAAGAGACATGATTATTCTTAAACGCAATTTCTTTCTTTTATACATTTTCCTGACCTCCTGTTTACCTGTTCAAGTTTATTATAAAGGCTTATTCTCCCGCTTCTCGTCTGCAAGAGATGCCATTTGTTCTAAGGCTTTTAACAGCATAGTAAAACTCTATCGGACTATAGGCTAATATCATATATAGAAAATTATCGACTTTGCTTGTAAAATACCCGGGTCAATAAGCTGGAAAAGATGAAACAAAAGTCCCGCCGTAAAGAGATAGACCATTCCTCTTTTCATTTTCTCCTTCTTCGAATAATAACTGTACGGATATTCTGCTGTCTTGATCTATCGGAGAATTAAAACTCCTGCTATAACAGCTGCGCCTATTTTGTTTACATTAAAATAAAATGTGATAGCGCATAATATTGCAAAACAAAATAATAAGGCTAACGGATGATTTTATAAGATCTTCTTGTATTCACCGTATTTTCTTACTACTCCTTTTATATCGGTCTCTCTGGTCTTCTTTCTGTTCCTCTCCTTTAACTCCAAGCTCTCTTTTAACAATACTCTTTCTAAGATATATTTATTATAAGTATATCACCCTTTACTTTAATTTCCTGAAAATTTTATTAAGGTTTGAAAAGTCGGATTAAAGGTTGTGATTCCTTTTATAAAACGCTATTTATTTCATCGCACAAAAAAAGATCAGCATTTTTCCGCCGACCTTTTTCATATTTTATTCCCCTAAGAATAAATAGATACAACAAAATTATGTAACTATCTCTGCTTTTACTAATTTCTATACAGCTCTTTTTAAGATAGTTTCTTTTCTGCAGTGCTTATTTCATAATCTTTTTCCTGATTTGTTTTTAAAGCTAATTTTATAGCGATCCCTACAAATAGAAATGTCATAATATCTGGTTCTGTAAAGAGTGCACTGATCCTGCTGTACTCTATATATTGACTCATAAAGCTCAGAGTAAGCCTCAAAAACCCGTATAGAACCAGAAAATCAGCTACTTTATTCATTAAAACAGGTAAAGATAGCTTTTTATTAATATACTTAATAACATTTACACATAAATAGATCGAGATCAAAGAAAATCCTATCACATTCACTAACCCTCGTACACTCATCATTAAATCGGAGTCGGATCCACCTGCGAATTCCTCTCCGAATCCCCCTATGATTCCCATAGCAATCATAAGCACGCTCGGTATTATACAGCATATAACTAAAAATTTAGCAGCCTTTTTCATTGTTTTCTCCTTTCCATTTCTACTGCTCTAGAAACTTTTTTCTTATCTGCTGCCCAAGATCCTAGAGGTTTTTTTCACTTTTTAACATAATAAGGAAACAGATTCCATTATTCTTTCGTTGCAAGTGTTATTTTGTTGTACTTTATTCGCTCTTAGCGAAAAAATAATTACGATGCTATTGCATTCTCCTTTCTTCGACCTTTCTTCGGCAGCTAAGTACTATTAAGGAAATATTCGCGGAGATATGAGGGTATAACTTAAAAATCTTTATATTCAAACATCACCATCAATGCCACTGACTGAATCAGTGCATTTAGTACAAGCAATATATAAAAACAACTCCTATGGCAAAACGATTGCTTCTTAAAATAAATATCAGGAAAAACAAATACAAAAAACCGAACCTTCGATAAAGATATTAACTTTGTTTTAAAAAGAGTCGATAAAATCTGCTTCCCTGCTTGAAGCATAAAACATATAAAAAACAAAATACACAACAGGTATCAAAACACATAATAAAGAAACCGGATCATATTTTTTGATTTTTCTTATAAAACACATTTCTTTCTATAAATAAAATGATTTTATAAACCCTTATGTATTATATTTTATATTATGATTATTATACCCATAAACACTTATATTTATTATCTAAAAAAGTTCATTCTCCTGCTTTTTTATCTTCTAGTATAGTAGTCCTTCTAATATTCTTCTTTACTGCCTTATTTCAAACATAAATTTTTACTCTAACTAATAAGAAACCTACGAGGCTGCGAACTATTTTATGTATGAGAATCATCCTCTTGTTTTAAGAATGTCTACTCGAAGCACAGGATAGAATTCGAATTTTCTTTTCGAGATATTTATTTTGATGCTGTCCCAGTCTTCTTATAGAATGCTTCCTGCAACTTCTCTAGCTTCTTTATGTGTTTCTAAACTTCTATAGTTCTAGATTGACGTCATTCTTGGTATACGATAAAACAAGGATAAAAATTGTTCATTTTCCATCCTTGTATGGGTTAGTTATTCTCCACCAACACTATTTGACAAAGATCCAAGAAAGACCAGCATACACCATGCTGGTCTTTCTTTTATTTTTTCACCCATTCCACACCAGTGGAGGTATCTTTTAATTCGATGCCCATAGCATCAAGCTGATCTCGTATTTCGTCAGCTCTCTGATAGTTTTTATCCAGTCTTGCTTGTGTTCTTTCTTCGATTAGTTTTTCGATTTCTTCGTCTAGTGTTTCTTCTCCTCTAGAATAAAGGATGCCTAATACATCAGAAAGTTTTAATAAGGTTTCTAAAGCAAATTCTGCTATTGCTTTCGAATTTGTTTCCTTTAGATGTCCGTTTGTAAAGCGCACTAATTCGTAAATAGCAGAAAGTCCGTCTGCTGTGTTTAAATCGTCGTCCATGGCCTTTTCAAAGCTTAGGCGATAGCTGTCAATTTTTTCTTTCAGCTCTTTCTCGTTTTCTTGCAGCTCGGAAACGTCTGCGGTTTCGATAAGCCTTTCCAAATAGCTTTTTCCGTTATAGATACGGTCCAGACCGTTTTTTGTCTGTTCCATAATTTCATCGCTGAAGTTTACCGGATTTCTATAATGAGTGGACAGCAGCCATAATCGTAGAACTTCTAAATCGTAATGTTTTGCTATATCTTTTATCGTAAAGAAATTCCCCTTCGATTTGCTCATTTTTTCATTGTCGACGGTGATCATGGAGTTATGCATCCAGTTTCTCGCAAAGGGCTTTCCTGTTAAGGTCTCCGACTGGGCGATTTCATTCTCATGATGTGGAAACTCCAAGTCTTCTCCACCGGCATGGATATCCATTGTATCGCCTAGAATGGCTTTCGACATTACAGAACATTCTAAATGCCATCCTGGTCTTCCCATGCCCCATGGACTTTCCCATGCAGGTTCGCTTTCTTCTTTTCGTTTTTTCCATAAAGCAAAGTCCATCGGATTTTTCTTTTCGTCAGCTATATCGATTCTCGCCCCTGCTTGAAGATCGTCGATGTTTTTCTTGGAAAGACTTCCGTAGTTCTTTGCTTTTGAGATATCGAAATAGACATTCCCGTCCACGTTATAAGCGGCGCCTTTGTCTTCCAGACCCTTTACAAACTCGATCATCTCTTCGATATATTCTGTCGCCTTCGGATGAATGGTATCTTCTTCTTTAAAGTTCAAAGCCTTTGAATCTTCTAGATAAGCATCGATATATTTTTCAGTAATCTCTGTAAAATCCACTCCTGCTTCTTTCGCTTTTAGAATAATTTTATCGTCGATATCTGTAAAGTTCGATACGAAAGTCACATCGTAGCCTTTATACTGAAAATAGCGTCTTAAGGTGTCGAAGACGATCATAGGTCTTGCGTTTCCTACGTGAATAAAGTTATAGACAGTAGGACCACAGACGTACATCTTTACTTTTCCTTCTTCTAAAGGTACGAATTCTTCTTTCGATCTCCTTAAAGTATTATATACTTTCATTTTTCTCCCCCTTCTTTTACTTATGGGAATCTGATGTATTATTGAATATTGATATGATCTAGTCTCTTGATAATCTCTTCTTTTCCAAGAATTTCAATAATATTTACAAGCTCTGGTCCGTGTACAGTTCCAGAAAGAATCGCTCTTACAGGCATATAGAGATTTTTGCCTTTGATTCCTGTTTTCTTCTGAATTTTTTTCATAACAGTCTTCGCAAATTCCTGATCTACTGTATCGATCTCGGATAATTCTTCTTTGAAGGCTTTTACAAGTTCTGGTACTTGTTCTCCCCTTGCCATTTCTTTTGCATCTTCTTCCGTAATGGTAATGTCTTCAAAAAGGAAAGCTGACTGTTCTATTACGTCCGATAGTTTTGATATGGATTCTTGGAAGGTTTGGGTGATCAAGTTTAGTCTTTCCGGATCGATATCTTCTTCGACGAATCCTTTTTCTACTAGATACGGCTTGATTTTTTCAGCTAATTCTTCTACAGATAAAGCTCTGATATAATGGCCGTTTACCCAGTCAAGTTTTTCACGGTCGAAGATCGCTCCTGATTTTGAAACATGATCAAAAGAGAACTGTCTGATCAGTTCATCCATCGGAAGAATTTCTTCATTTGACTCTGGACTCCAGCCGATTAGCGCAAGGTAGTTGATCAGCCCTTCTGGAAGATAGCCCATATTTCTAAAGTCCGCTACAGAAACATCATCATGTCTTTTTGATAGTTTCTTTCCGCTTTTGTTAAGAACTGTAGGCATATGAACATACTGAGGAACATCCCATCCGAAAGCTTCATAAAGGAAGATGTGTTTCGGTGTTGAAGTCAGCCACTCGTCTCCACGGATAACGTGGGTAATTTTCATGAGATGATCATCTACCACTACAGCGAAATGATACGTCGGGAATCCGTCTGATTTGATGAGTACTTGATCATCCATATCATCTGTATTGATAGAGATATTTCCTTTAATCAAGTCGTTAAATTTAATATCAGTATTTGCAGGAAGCTTCATTCGAATCACATACTCTTCTCCTGCTGCGACCCTCTTTTTCGCTTCTTCTAAAGAAACTCCTCGGCATAAACCGTCGTATTTCGGCATCATACCGTCTGCTCGCTGCTGATTTTTCACTTGATCAAGTCTTTCTTTTGAACAGAAGCAGTAGTATGCGTAGCCTTTTTCTAATAACTCGTCGATATACTGATTATAGATGCCGGCCTCTACTCTTTCCGACTGGATATAAGGTTTCGCATCACCTCGGTCCACCGGTTTTCCATCTTCTAAGACAACACCTTCATCTATAGAAAGACCTGCCCATTCTAATTCGTGGATTAAGTTTTCGATAGCACCTTCCACATATCTTGTTCTGTCTGTATCTTCTATTCTTAAGATAAACTTTCCATTCTGTTGTCTTGCATGCAAATAATTATATAAAGCTGTTCGAAGTCCTCCGATGTGTAGATATCCTGTTGGACTCGGTGCAAATCGTACTCTGATTTCTGACATAAAATCCCCCTTCTTTTTATCTCTTATTCTATTCCTGCTCTAGCTCTTCCGCAATTCTTGTTCTCATACCATCGGAAAAACGAGAGGCATTGTATTCGTCTACTATATTTTGAACTTTTTGAACCGCTTCTTCTACAGAGATTTCCTCATTAACTCCTTCACTTCGAGTAGAAAATTCCACAAGCCCGTCAGCCGCTCCTTTTCCTACTGTGATTCTTAAAGGAATCCCGATCAAATCCCGGTCGTTGAATTTAACACCAGCACGCTCTTTTCGATCGTCGATGATAACCTCTACCCCGTTAAAGAGAAGTTTCTCATAGATTTTCTCTGCAGCTTCCATCTGATCTTCTTTTTTTGTATTTACTACAGTGATAATCACTTGATAAGGAGCTACAGAAAGAGGCCAAATAATACCTTTTTCATCGTAATTCTGTTCGATGATCGCTGCCACTGAACGGCTGATTCCGATTCCATAGCTTCCCATATAGAAAAGCTGTTCCTTGCCTTGTTCATCAAGGTACGTAGCTTTGATCGCTTCAGAATATTTCGTTCCCAGCTGGAAGATATTTCCTACTTCGATTCCTCTTGCAAATTGCAGAGTTTCTCCTGTTTCTTCGTCGATATCTCCTTCTTCTACAAGAAGAAGATCTTCTACCACTTCTCCCTCGAAGTCTATACCGTAGTTTGCATTGATATAATGGTATTCATTAGCATTCGCTCCGATAACACCATTTTTCATTTGAGTTATACGTTTATCTAAAAGAACTCGTACTCCTTCTGAAAGTCCCTTAGGTCCTGTATATCCTGGTACAGACCCCACTTTTGAAACGATATCTTCATCTTCCATCATTACGATTTCATGTTCTGGCGCTTTTAGATAACTGATGAGTTTCGCCATATTAAGCTCTCTGTTTCCAGGAATAATCGCAAGCACCGGCTCTCCTTCTACCATTAAGTCGATGGCTTTAAAGCAGTGAGATGGATCCACCCCTAAAAAGGCTGATACTTCTTCTATCGTTTTGCAGTTTGGCGTATGAACTTTTGAAATTTCAGCCGCCTCAACTTTAGATTCGTCGATATTATAAGTTACAGGCGCTCTCTCGTCTGTTGCGGCATATTTTCCGCTTTCGCTGTAGCAGATCACGCCTTCTCCTACTTCCGATAATGCGATAAACTCATGGGATCCGCTTCCCCCCATCGCTCCTGTATCTCCCGCTACGATCTTGTAGTCAAGTCCTAAACGGTCGAAGACCGCTTCGTAAGCTCTCCACATATTATCATAAGCTTCGAGATGGCTTTCTCTGTTTGTATCAAAAGAGTAACCGTCTTTCATATAGAATTCTCTTGCTCTGTTGATTCCAAAACGAGGGCGTTTTTCATCACGAAATTTTGTTTGAATTTGATAGATATTTAAAGGAAGCTGTTTGTAAGATTTTATCTCTCCTTTAATAAGAGTCGTAAAATACTCTTCCGCTGTTGGAGTCAGACAAAAATCTCTGTTGTGGCGGTCTTTTATTTTAAACATTTCAGGGCCGAATGTTTCCCAGCGCCCTGATTCATCCCAGATCTCTTTCGGCTGAAGGATAGGCATTAACACTTCCTGTGCTCCGAAATTATCCATCTCTTCTCTAACAATCTCTTCCACTTTTTGAATCACACGATATCCTAAGGGCAGATAACTGTACATTCCAGAAGCCATCTGGCGGATCATTCCTGCACGAAGCATCAGCCGATGGCTGGCGATATCAGCGTCTGCTGGATCCTCTCTTAATGTAGGCAAATACATTTTATTCATTCTCATAAAAACTTTCCTCCCGAAATCAAGATAATAAAAGCCCTCGTCATGAAGACGAAGGCTCGCGGTACCACTTCAATTAGTGCAAAACACTCACTTTAAAGTTATAAGGGAACCACCCTTTATGTTTTCCATAAATTCTCCGAGACAGGTTCAAACTTTCCGCAGAAATCCTTTCACCTTCCGGATTCTCTCTAAACAGCTTTCAGTTCTAATAGTCCTCTTCATAGATAGCTCTATTTTAACATTAAAAGAACTTTTTGTATAGATCCTATCCTAGAGCAGATTTTAAAAATGAATTTCCTCTTTATTCTCTAGCTTTTGAAAAAATGGACATACTCATCCCTAGAGAAGCTATAAACACCAGCTATATTCCTTATCTTTAAATCATGGAGTCTATATAAGCTCATAAATACACTATACCTTAAGACGGATCTTTTCCTCTTTGAATAAACATAGACATGATAAGAATTGCGATAATAATCAGAAGAAAATACTGGTTCATAATGATTTCAATCCTTGCCTCCCCTAGAAGGAAAGTAAAAACAAGACCAATAGCGGAGACGATTCCGATAGCAGAAAAACCATATCCAAAAACCTTGCTTAATCTGCGGCCTTTTTTCTTTGAAGAATTTTTCCCATTCTTTTCATTCAAATAAGAAATATCATCACTTTTTATAAAATAAATTCCTAGGATCCCGGTTATAATCCCAAGGACTAAAAACATCATTCTATAGCATACAATCATCCTTTCCCCTCCTTCTTTATTATTTTCGCATTAAGATATTTTATCAAAAACTATTTTCTTTTTAAATAATTCGTTAGTTCTCGAAGTACAAGGATTAAAAATACCAATACAATCACAACAGCAATTTTAATAATCGGATCTAAAATCCAATTCAATGTTTCAAAAATAAACATAATCTCTCTCCTTTATATAAAATTCAGTTTAGGCTTTCATTCTAAAAGTTGTTTACTTACTTTATAAATTTTATTCTCATGGTAAGTTGTAAAATGAAATGCATAAGGAAATAAACAAAAAAATCATGTAGATACGATATACTTAAAAGCGATCAAACCATAAGTATAAAAGGGGTATCTACATGACTGAAAACAATTGTATCACAGAAAATCGCACCTTCAAACACCTTACTGACATCCAACGCGGAAAGCTGGAACAGATGGCAAAAAGTGGCACCTATAAACAAGCCGAAATGGCGCGTGAATTGGGGGTCAGCCAACCGACTGTTTCTCGTGAACTGAAACGCGGCAGAACGCGCCAGCTTGACTATCAGCACAATTATTACGAGCAGTATATTGCCGCCTCAGGCGCACGGGTCTATAAAGAAAATCGCGAGAACTCGCATGCTCGGGATCATCATAAATATTCTGCGGCTTTTCTTGCGGCCTTACCAGAAAATCTAGCACCCAAGAACGGGCTACGGCTTCATAGTGTGGATACTTTTGTACATTCTTATAGAAAGTCGCATCCTGAGGAACACGTTCCCTGCACGAAGACCGTTTATGCTTTGATCAACGCTGCCGTTTTCTCAATCCGAAACATTGATCTACCTATGAAGATCCGGATGCGGCCACGAAAGAAAACCGTTTCGGAGCCGAAGGGTCATAACGCTAAACACTTAGGACGCAGTATTGAAGAACGTGCGCCAGAAGTGCTATCGAGGGAAGAGTTTGGACATTGGGAAGTTGATTTGGTCTTAGGCAAGAAAACAAAAAACGAGCCTGTCATTATCACTATGGTTGAACGGAAAACCCGTTACTTCCTCACTAAAAAAGTTTGGGGTAAAAGCGCAACGTTGGTTCAAAAAGGCGTGCTTGATTTAATGAAAAAACAGGGATTGGAACAGTTCAAGTCTCTAACAACGGATAACGGATCTGAGTTTTCAAGTCTGTCCCTTATCGAAGGGATCGCCTCGGATGTTCAGGTTTTCTTTACCCATGCGTATGCTTCTTGGGAAAAAGGAACGAACGAAAGGCATAACTGCATGCTCAGAGAATTTATCCCAAAGGGAGTCACACTGCGTCCATTGTCTTATTCGCATTTACTGGCAGTAACCGATACGATTAACCATAGACCAAGGAAAATAATGGGTTATGCAACACCTGCAGAACGCCTTCAGGAAGAACTGTCAGTTTTGTAAGCTGCTTAAGGTGTTTCGTTGGCTCCCTAGGGTAAAAGAATAGGTTGGCTGAGTCAAGAGCCGCTTCGCTCCTTCTCTTGACTCAGCCAACCTATTCTCTTGGGTCAGAACCACCAACAACTCACCTGAAAAATGGTAAGGGACGAAACACGCCCAGCCGAAAATGGCTTTAAACCATTGGTAACACTGGATTATTGAGTAATTCGCTGTCTATAAAGGTTTTTAAAATTTTTTATGCATTTGATATTGCAATTAAGCATTTGTATTGGTTCCTTCTTTTTTTAATTCATTTTCAATGAGTGCATAGACTTCTATAGCTTCTCTTGTATTTTTTTCCTCTTCCGTTTCCACTTTTGGAGCTGCTATTACTTTATAACCTGTTAGAAAACCAGCCATTACAATCGAACATACGACCATGTACTTTACTAAAGTTGATTTTTTCATAAATCCATCCTTCTTTCTTAGAAAATAATTGAAACTATTCTATCCTAAATCCTGTTTCCTTTTTCTTCATTTCAGTAAATTCACCCTCTCTATCTTTTATTCATTGTAACATGGATTTTTAAGTTTCCTTTAAAGTTGCATTAAACGTCGCTTTTTCTCTCTTAAACGTAAAAAACAGCTCCCTTTCGGGAACTGTTAAAGGCTTTCTAGATGTTTTTTTACTTGGGGTCCTACAAAAATTTCATCCTTTAAAAACAAAATCGGTCTTTTTACAAGCATTCCGTTTGTCGCTAAAACTTCGTATTGTTCTTCTTCTGTCATAGACTTCCTTTTTTCAGAAAGCCCTTGTTCTCTATAGAGAATGCCTGAAGTATTAAAAAACTTTGTAATCGGAAGACCCGACTTTTCGTGCCACTCTTTTAATTCAGAAGCTGTCGGGTTTTCTTTGTCTATCTCACGATAATCGTATTCGATCCCCTTTTCCTGAAGGAGCTTTTCTATACCTTTACAAGTCGTACACTTCTTATACCCAACCAAAAGATTCATATATACACC
The DNA here is from genome assembly GCF_052116305.1 of Gallicola sp. Sow4_E12. Taxonomy (NCBI): domain Bacteria; kingdom Bacillati; phylum Bacillota; class Tissierellia; order Tissierellales; family Peptoniphilaceae; genus Gallicola; species Gallicola sp. Sow4_E12. The sequence continues at coordinate 64,525 of NZ_JBQKLI010000011.1, forward strand.
TCTTCTCTGTTTTTTTCCCTAGGTCGCAAAGCGATCCTGCCTGGGTTGCACAGTAATCCCGCCTACTTCCTCTTTTTTCTCTTTAAGCCCTTCATAGAAAGGCCCACTTTTCCTCTTTCCACATCGATATCGATAATCTTCACATTTACAATATCGGACACTTTGACTACTTCTTTCGGGTCTTTTATAAAGCGGTCAGAGAGCTGGGAGATATGGACAAGTCCGTCGTTTTTTATACCGATATCTACAAAGGCTCCAAAGGCTACAACATTTCGAACGGTTCCTTGAAGCTCCATTCCCACCTCAAGATCTTCGATAGAAAGAACGTCGCTTCTTAGAATCGGCTTCGGCATTTCATCTCTAGGATCTCGTCCCGGTTTTTTAAGTTCCGCTACGATATCTTGAAGAGTTGGTATACCCACTTCTAATTCTTCGGCTGTTTTTTGATAATCTATTTTATCAAGATCTCGGTCCAATAGTTTCACAGCGATGTCATAACTTTCAGGATGGACTGCTGTATGATCGAGAACTTCTTTGCTTTCCGGTATTCTCAAGAATCCGGCACATTGTGTAAAGGCCTTTGGTCCGATGCCTTTTACTTTTTTTATTTCCTTACGGCTAGAGAAAGGTCCGTTTTCTCTTTTATATTCCAAGATGTTTTTCGCAGTGGTTTTCGTAATTCCGGATACATATCCTAATAATGCAACAGATGCTGTATTAATATCGACTCCCACTGAGTTTACACAGTCTTCGACAATTTTTTCCAAGGTTTCTGAAAGTTCTTTTTGATTCACATCATGCTGATATTGTCCTACTCCGATGTGCTGAGGCTCGATTTTAACAAGTTCAGCTAATGGATCTTGAATTCTTCTTGCGATGGAGATCGCTCCTCTTATGGTTACATCTAAGTCGGGAAACTCGTCGTTTCCAAGTTTCGATGCTGAATAGATAGAAGCCCCTGCTTCGTTTACGATGGCATAGTATAAATCTTTCTTTCCAACTTCTGATAAAAGTTCCACAACCATCTGCTCTGTTTCTCTGGAAGCCGTTCCGTTTCCTATGGCGATAAGATTGATATCATATTTTTCGATGTATTTCTTAAGTGTCTTTTTCGAACCTTCCACGTCTGCTTTAGGCTTTGCCGGATAGATTACACCATAGTCCAACACTTCTCCAAAGGAGGATACGACAGCTGTTTTGCATCCTGTACGATATCCCGGATCCAGTCCTATGATATTCATATCTTTGATCGGCGGCTGCATAAGATAAGGTCTTAGATTATCGCCGAAGATTTCGATAGATGATTTGTCCGCCATCTCCTTTAATTCGTTTTTCACTTCCGTTTCAATAGAAGGACGAAGGAGTCTCTTATAGCTGTCGATAACAGTTGCTTGAAGATATTCCATCCCTGGATCTTCTTTGTCCAAACAGATGCTTTTTAAAATCTGGAACATATTGTCTGCATCGTTGAAGTCGAATTTCAGTTTTAGAATTCCCTCTTTTTCTCCACGGAAAATCGCTAAGATTCTATGAGGTTTTAGAAATCTCATTCTTTCTGCGAATTCATAATACATTTCATAAGTGCCGTCGTCTTTCGATGGATCTCCTTCACAAAGAAGTCCGCCTTTTTTCGCACCGGCTCTTACGATATCCCTGTATTCTTTCGTCTCGGAGATTTCTTCAGCCAGGATATCCATCGCTCCTTGAAGAGCAGCTTTAACTGTTGGAACTTCCTCTGTTATGTATTTTTCTGCTTCTTCTTCGATCTTTCTAGTCTTGTCTTCAAAATTAAAAAGATATTCTTTTAAAGGTTCTAAGCCGCGTTCTTTCGCTTGAGAGGCTCTTGTTCTTTTCTTTTGTTTAAAAGGAAGATAGAGGTCTTCTACTTCTTGGAGCTTTTCTGCTTTTTCAATCTCTGCTTTCAGTTCTTCTGTTAGCTTACCCTGTTCCTCGATAATGCGGAGAACATCTTCTTTTCTTTTTTGAAGATTTCGAAGATAGGTCAAATTTTCTTCTAGATCTCTAAGTACAGTATCCGTTAGATTTCCAGTAACTTCTTTTCGATAACGGGAAATAAAAGGAATCGTATTTCCTTCATCGATTAATTCTACTGTTTTTTGAACTTGGTTTTCTGAGATTTTTAATTTTTCTGCTATGATTTTTTCTATATTCATTTTTACTCCTGAAAAAAGGAATTCCAAAGAATTCCCCCTTTTTTACCTGATTATATTGTTTAAACTATTAAAAAATAGTGTGATAGAGTTATGGCCGATCGTTTCTAGCCAATCACGAAGAAACATCGTTCTTGGGAAACGAGTGACATGAGCTAGACCTAACTTAGTTTTGTTTTTTGGAAAACTTTAGTAGGTCTGGTGCAACTCGTTCTCCAAATGAGTTTTTCCATTTGGCTAAGAACGATCTGCTGACCTGCTGTCAAATCAAAATACCTGATTTGGGCTAGGGCTTCAGAGAGGGGAGTTATGGTAGAAACATAGAGCGTATTTCTTCATAACATTATTATGAAGAAAAATGAATGTCTTCTTCATTTTCCTCCTCAACTCCACTCTTTCACTCTCTTACTCTCCACACTTTTTTCATCCTACTTACTATTATTCAACTCTTTTAAATAAGCGTTGATGATGGGGTCGATGTTGCCGTCGATTACTTTTTCAGCATTTCCTGTTTCGTAATTCGACCTATGGTCTTTTACCAAAGTGTAGGGTTGAAAAACATAGGAGCGGATTTGGGAGCCCCAAGATATTTGGGAATATTTTCCCTGGATATCTTCAATCCTTTCCCTTTTTTCTTCTTCCTTAATCAATAGCAGCCGGGCTTTCAGCATATTCATCGCCGTTTCCCGGTTGAAGATCTGGCTTCTTTCGGACTGGCACTGAACGGTAACACCTGTTGGAATATGGGTGATTCGTACTGCTGAATCCGTTGTATTGACATGCTGACCCCCAGCACCGCTGGCACGATAGGTGTCGATTTTTAAGTCGCTTGGATTGATTTCGACTTCTGTGTCGTTGATAATTTCAGGAAAGACATCTACACTGGCAAAGGATGTATGCCGGCGGCTGTTTGTATCAAAAGGAGATATCCGAACAAGTCTATGAACGCCTTTTTCCCCTTTTAAAAGTCCGTAGGCATTGTGACCTTTTATAAAGAGAGTACAGGACTTGATTCCGTTTTCATCATCGGAATTCATCTCTCGAAGGGTCATCGTAAAATCATGATCCTCTACCCAGCGGTGATACATTCTAAGAAGCATGCCTGCCCAGTCTTGAGCTTCCATGCCTCCTGCTCCCGCATGAATCATCATAATGGCGTTGTTCCCATCGAATTCTCCAGAAAGAAGAGTGCTGATTTTTAACTTTTCAAGCTTTTCTTCCGCTTCTTCGATAATCTTTTCGATTTCTCCATCGTATTCAGAAGATTCTTCTTCCCCTGCAAGCTCCATCATAATATGGATTTCTTCCAGAGCTTCTACTAAGGAGTCGTATTCTTCCACATCGCCTTTTTTTGATTTTAGGATATCGAAAATCTCTTGAGCTTTCTCTGAATCATCCCAAAAATCGGGTTTCAACGTCTTTTTTTCAAGCTCTTCGATCTCTTCTCTTAACAGAGATACGTCAAAGTGAATCCCTCATTTCCGTAAGACCCTGAGAAAGTTCTTCTATTTTTTCATTTACTGTATAGAGATCCACTTTAATTCACCCCTTATTCGTTTTTACCGCAGCATTTTTTGTATTTTTTACCGCTTCCGCATGGACAAGGATCGTTGCGGCCTACTTTTTGTTTCTTCACTACAGGTTCATTTCCTTGATTGTCGGAAGTTTCTTTAGCTACTTTTACACGTTCTACAGGCTGGCGAAGTACTACATTATAAAGACTCTTTAATGTATCGTCTTTGATACCTGCATTCATTTCTTCAAACATTGCAAAGCCTTCGTTGTTATAAGCTCTTACTGGATCCTGCTGACCATAAGAACGAAGTCCAATACCTTGTTTTAACTGATCCATCGCATCGATGTGATCCATCCAGCGGCGATCCACTGCACGAAGAAGGAATACTCTTTCTGCTTCACGGAATGTATCTGCTCCGATTTCTTCTTCTTTTGCTTCGTATAATTTCACAGACTCGTCGTAGATATAGTCTTTTAAGGACTCTACAGTGTATATTGAAAGATCTGAAAACTGAAGTACGCCTTCAGGAAGATAAATTCCGTTTAAATAATGGAATAAGCCTTCCATTTCCCAATCTTCGTGTTTTGGACTTCCATGAGTGTATTCGTTTACAGCTCTTTCTACAACATCTCGAAGCATTTGAAGTACAAAGTCCTTCATATTTTCTCCGTTCAGGATTTTATCTCTTTCTTTATAGATTACCTGACGCTGAACATTCATGACATCGTCGTATTTAAGAACTTGTTTACGAATGCCGAAGTTGTTTGACTCTACTCTTTTTTGAGCTCTTTCAATAGCTTTCGATACAGATTTGAATTCGATAGGCTCATCATCTGGATAATTTCCAGAGTCCGCTACTTTCTGGATCGTTTCTCCTCCGAAAAGTCTCATTAAATTATCAGATAGAGAAATATAAAAACGGGAACATCCCGGGTCTCCCTGACGGCCGGAACGGCCTCGAAGCTGATTGTCGATACGTCTAGACTCGTGTCTTTCTGTTCCTAGGATATATAATCCGCCGGCTTCTTTTACCTGCTCCTTGTTTTCGTCTGTAAACTTCTTGTATTTTGCATAAAGCTCATTATATTCTTTTCTAGCTTCTACAAATTCCGGTTCTTCCCTTGGAATAAAGCTGTCTAAGTCTGCAATGATTTCATCAGAGTAGATGCCTTTCTTTCTCAAGTCGTGTTTCGCCATAAAGTCTGGATTTCCGCCCAGCATAATATCTGTACCACGGCCGGCCATATTGGTCGCGATGGTCACTTTGCCAAGCATACCCGCTTGAGAAACAAGTTCTGCCTCTTTTTGATGATGCTTTGCATTTAACACATTATGGGGAATCCCAGAGCGTTTTAATAGTTTGCTTAAAAGTTCCGAAACTTCAATAGAAACTGTACCTACAAGCATCGGCTGTCCGGTTTGATGGACTTTTCTAATTTCTTCGATAATCGCTTCGTATTTTCCCTTTTCATTCATATAGATACGGTCATCAAAATCTTGACGAATCACAGGTTCGTTTGTCGGAATTTCAACTACATCCATATGATAGATCTCTTGGAATTCTTCTTCTTCTGTTTTCGCAGTACCTGTCATACCAGATAGTTTCTCATACATTCTAAAGTAATTTTGGAATGTAATTGTCGCTAAGGTTTTCGACTCGGAACGGATAGAAACAGCTTCTTTTGCTTCAATGGCCTGATGAAGACCTTCGCTGTATCTTCTTCCTTCCATAATACGGCCGGTAAATTCATCGACGATGAGAATTTCCCCGTCTTTTACTACATAGTCGATATCTCTATGCATTGTACTGTTTGCTTTTAATGCCTGGTTGATATGGTGGGCAATTTCCATATTATTTGGATCGGAAAGATTTTCTACTCCGAAATATTTCTCAGCTTTTGTATTTCCTTTTTCTGTAAGGTTCGCAGTTTTTCTCTTTTCATCTACGATATAGTCTACTACTTCTTCTTTGAATTCTCTTTCGAAGGGATCTGGAATATCTTCGTCCGGATCCATAACTCTTTTCGTAAGACCTTTTACGAAGCTTTGTGCTCTTGCATAAAGTTCTGTAGAGTCGTCTCCTTGTCCGGAAATAATAAGAGGAGTTCTCGCTTCGTCGACTAAAATGGAATCGACCTCATCGACAATGGCAAAATGAAGATCTCTTTGCACTTTATCTTCTTTATAAATAACCATATTATCTCTAAGATAGTCGAAACCGAACTCGTTGTTTGTTCCGTAAGTGATATCGCAGTTATAGTTTTCTCGACGTTCTTCATTTTCCATATTATGAAGAATACATCCTACAGTTAAACCAAGGAATTCATGGACTTTTCCCATCCATTCCTTATCACGCTGTGCTAAATAGTCGTTGACTGTAACGATATGAACACCTTTCCCAGTCAATCCTTCTAGATAAGCAGGAAGTGTGGATACTAATGTTTTACCTTCCCCTGTCTTCATCTCTGCTATTCGTCCCTGATAAAGGATAATACCACCCATTAACTGAACAGGATAATGCTTCATCTCTAGAACACGATCTGCAGCTTCTCTTACGACTGCAAAAGCTTCTGGCAGAATATCGTCCGTTGTTTCTCCCTTTGCTAATCTTTCTTTAAACTCTGTAGTTTTAGCGCGCAGTTTTTCATCGCTTAATTGTTTTGTTTCTTCATCTAATGCAAGTATCTTATCTACTAGCGGTTGTATTTCTTTAACAGCTCTTTGACTTCTTGAACCGAATATTTTCCCTAAAATTCCCATTCTAACACCTCAATTTCTATGTACCATTTTATCACTACAATAGATCATATACAAATAATTTGTAACAAATATGGATCTCTATCCTTAATTTCTTCCATAATAAAAGGGAGATCTCTCTCCCTTATCCTATCATCTCTTCTAGTATTTCTATTGAGGCGGTTATTGCCCTTGGACAAATCTCTTCTATCTTCTTTTCTTCTACTGCGATCATAAGATTTTCATCGGTTGAAATATTGATTCCCAGTATCTCTTCGCATTGTAAGGTTCCCATTTTTTCTTTAAAAGATTTGTTATATTCTTCTATCTTTTCTTTCATAATCCTTCGGCTGTTTTCCTCATGAGATCCGTATTCTAAGCCCAGCACCATATAAGCTCCAGAGACCGCGCCGCAGGTTTCTCCTCGAAAGAGCCCGCTTTCAAAAGGCTGTGCGATTTTACTTGCTGTTTTTTCTGATAAATCGTATCTTTTATGAAAGTACATAAGTACTGTCTGGCTGCAGTTTAAACCTTCCTGCAGATAGTTTTCAATTTGTTTTTTATTCATTTAATGCACCTCCGCAGCTGGATCCTGCCCCTGTAGTACATCCATAGCAGTAGTTTTCAAAAATAATATTTCGGGACAAGCTGTCTTTTTCAAGGATTTTATCTACTGTAGGATATTCTTTGATTTCGAGATTTTCCATTTGATTGAAATCGCAATCATAAATCTTACCATCAAAGGATACAGAAATTTGATAACGGCACATAATATTATCTACTGTATCTTCATTAAAATGCTCTTTTAAAAGACCCATATATTCATTATAACGGCCTTCCTTTGTTAACTCTTCCTTAAAATATCCCATGGGAATATTTGTAATCGTTAAAAGATTTGTAAATTCTATGCCGTAATTTGAAAGCTCCCTTTTATAATCTTCTTCCAGAGATTTTTGGCTGGGAGGAAGAAATGCTCCTAAAGGATTATAGACAAGATCAAGGCTTAATTCCTTCCCGTATCCATAGTCATTTAGAACTTTAATGGATTTTAGAGCTTTTTCAAACGTGCCATGCCCTCTCATTTTGTCTACATTTTCTTTCGTATAACAGGGAAGGGATGCAACGATATTGCTCTTATGTTCAGAAAGCTGTTTTATCAATGACGTCTTTTTATTAAGATCTGCTAAATTTGTTCGAAGAATTACATTTTTAGAACGTTTTGCACTTTCTTCTATAAAATAATCGATCTCTGGATGAAGTGTCGGTTCTCCTCCTGTGATATCTATCGTATCCAGAGAAAACTTGTCGTAAATCTTCATCGCCTTGTCAAATATTTCCCGGCTCATCATTTCGCTTCTTTTTGGAGAAGCTTCTACATGGCAGTGGCTGCATTTTAAGTTGCAGCCCTTGCCGATATTAAGCTGCAAGATATGTATATCTTTTATCTGATTGTCCACTTTGTCTTTAAAATTCATTTTATCTCCTTTGTTTAAACTTAAACTTCAGTACATTTTTAGCATAGTTTCCAGAAACTTCTTCCTCTACTCCAAGAATTTCTGAAAGAAGATTTCGTATATTTTTTAATTCGTACTTCTTGAAAATTCCAGAACAGGAAGAACAGTAGGTATAGATATTTTCTTTCTGAAGTTCTGCGATTCTGATCTTTGTTTTCCTTAAAATATCCGGCTCGTTTTTCGCCGCACCTCCGCCAAGACCGCAGCAGTTTACTTCCCAAAAACTATCCTGATAATCATCGATATATTTTTTTATAGACTGAAAAATTTCTCGATTATACCGGTCTGAACAGGGGAAAAATATTTCCGGAATTCCTTTTATTTTAGTGCCGATATTGTTCTCATATAATAACTCGTAGACGCTTATCACTTCTATATCGAGCTTTTTTTTCAAAAGATGATAGCAGTTGGGACAAGCACAGATCAGCCTTTTTGTATTTTTCTCTTCGATCAGTTTTTCCAAGGGGGAAAAACTTGCCTTCGCTCCAGATTCATACACCGGCTTTTTGCAACAGTCTATGGAAAAATCTATCCCCATTTCACCGCAGATTTCGATAAGTTTTTCGGAAGTTTTCGGATAGTAGCCTGGATAATTACAACCTAGAAAAAGAAGATCGCTGCTTTGTCGCTTCGAATTATTCTTCAGTTTATAGTTTTCTTTCATCCATTTCGTTCCGGCAGTTCCCTTTGGATTTTTCCTTCTTAATTCTAAAGCGATCTCAACTCCCGACAAGTCTTTCGGACAGACTTCTTTGCATTTTCCACACATAAAACAATGATACCTTAGCTCTTCTCTGTCCGTAAAGTCCAAAAGATTCATCTCGTATTTTTCTAAAAACAAACAGTTTCTGGTGCACTTCCCGCATTTTATGCATTCGTTCTTCGTTCTTTCTATCATCTAATCACCATAATCCTTGTAAATCTTTTTAATATCTCCATGTCTTCTATATCGATGCTGGAGAATCTGCATCTTTAGAATCGTTCTCCAAATCCCATGTTCTTCGAAGCGTCTCGAAGAAGTACGGATTTTTTCTTTTAATAAATGAAATTTGTACCCTTTTTTCTTCAAGGTCATGGACAGCTGATAATCCTCCATTAAAGGAATCGGCTGAAAACCTCCTATCTCTTCAAAAAGTTTCTTTTTTATAAAAATCCCTTGATCGCCGAAGGCAATATTTCGGTACTTTACTCTTTGGGAAGAATTAAATGCCACCATCCTCATTAACGGATGTGCCGATATAAATTCTAATGTAAAACATCCTATTTCATTTCCGCTTCTTTCAATTTGAAGAACACTTTCCGGACTGATTCTGCTGTCTCCATGGACAAACCATAGAATATCGCCTTTTGCATACTCTGCCCCTCTATTCATCTGGTTTGAACGATATTTCGTTTCCTGAATTTTAGGATAATATATTTTTTCAAAGGTTTTATCTGTACTAAATCCGTCGCTGAAAATCACCTCGAACTCTCCTTTTAGATGATCCAGATCCTTTTGAATCTGAAGAATATTTTCTTCTTCATTATACGTCGGAATGATAATTGTGATCATGATCTTCCTTTTTAAGATATATTTTTAGGGCAATAGAGGATGCTGCTATGAGCAGTACAAGCCAAAGAACTGCTTGGAAGAATTCAGGACTTCCTATGTTCAAAGATTTATCCCCTACATTTAAAAAGGCAATGGTTCCCGGTATGATTCCGATAATCGTCGTTGCGATATAGTTTAAAAACTTAATCTCCGTCAATCCGCTGATATAGTTTATGAGATTATAGGAAACAAGAGGAATCAGCCGAAAGACAAAAAATAATCCGCTTAATGTTTTTTGATTCTTCGTCAAAAACTTTTTACGTAAAGAAATACTGACTCTCTTGTTTAGAAACTCCTCAAAGAAGTCTTTTCCTAAATATTTTGTCATATAAAACATAATCGCAGAGTTTATTGCAGCCCCGACAATAGTATATAGGGTTCCTTCTAGGACTCCAAAAAGCACTCCTCCCCCAAAGGCCAAAATCGGCACCGGAAAGAAAAAGATAGGGAGTATGCTGAAGAGTCCGATATAGATCAAGGGAGCATTTTTACCGCTTTCTCCCACCCAGTTTCGAATTGTTTCGATGGAAATAAAACGTACTGCTATTACCGACAGTACGCCTATGATTATTATACTTCCTATTTTAAACCACTTTTTTCTGTTTTCTCTCATTATAAATCCTTTTCGCCACATAAATGATTATACTTAGGGAAAATAATACTAATAAACCAATCATCAGCTTCTGGGCTCCCCCAGACAAGGTTCCTCCTATATAAGAGTATACAATCGTTGCAGGAAGCTGTCCTATTCCTGTTGCGACTACAAAGGACAAGAAACTCATCGATGTCAGTCCTGCTGCATAGCTTACCAAGTCGAAAGACATGAAAGGAAGAAGTCTTGCCACAAGTATGGCAAATTTTCCATATTTTTTAAAGAAATCATCCACTGATTCCAAGCTTCCTTTACTGGTAAACTTTTCTACTACATCTCGTCCTAAGATCCTTGCGATGTAAAAACAAAGCATCGCCCCAACCATAGAAGAGGTCCAAGACAGTAACGCTCCTTTTACCCATCCGAAGACTGCAGAATTCGCCAATGTAATTAAAAATGCAGGTATCGGCGAAAGGAGAGACTGAAGAACCATCAGAAGAAAAGATACAGCAGCAGCATATCCGCCAAACCCTCTTATATATTCTATAACTCCTTCTATCCCCGATGAAGACAAAACCTTAACTGCTTCATTAATAGAATTTCTAACTGCTGGTACTGCTAGATAAATAATTAAACAAAAGAGTATAATACCTATCAGCGCCGCTTTTTTCTTATTTCGTTTTAATATTTCCATAATATTCCTCATAATAATTTCTTTCTATAAAGGATAAAAACTCCGGACTTAAAAAATGATCGATTTTCAAAAGAGTATCTTCATTTATAATACCTTTTGTCTGTGAGCTGTACTCAACCTTTGCCATGCTGCACCAGGTAATACCCCTTAGGCAGTTGAACACAAGGTATTTTCCAAGTTTTTGATGATCTAAAGTATTATATTTTTCATATTCCTTTAAAAATTCATCCCTTTCATGAACCTTTAGTATTTTATCCGTTTTCCAATTTGTTGTGGTGGGAACTAAAAAATGAGCTAGATCCTGCTCCTTTTCTCCAATAATCGGTTTTTCCCAGTCGATGACTACATTTCTATCTCCAATAATAAAATTTCGATTATTTAGTTCCGTATTGATAATAGTTGGCGTTTTGATTTTTTCTGACAGCCCAAGACTTTTCGCTGTGTTGAAAAACCTGTCCACAAAATCGACTACATAATCCTCTCTATCCTGCCAGCTGCGGTATGTTCCGAACATGGCGCTGCATTCGTCAAACATCCCTTGAAAGGGCTCTTCTTCCCGTATCAGCGAGGAGTCCTTTGGCTCTAAACGGTGGATCTGTGATAGAAGAAAGGCCGCTGTTTTTAAATCCTTATCATAATCCAAAGGCCGGCCTTCGATGTATTCCATCGTTAAAAAAGGCAGCGGCAGATATTTCCCCCGGCTTTTATATTCATATATCTCCGGCACTACCCCGGAACTTTGAATTTCACGAAGAGCATTATACTCATAAGGGATCTGCTTTTCTCCTAAATGAAGCTGGCTTCCCACATTGATACGAAGGACATAAGAATTATCGCAGAGAAAATTAATATTATATTCTCCCAGTCCTAAAAGTTTTATCTCATCTGTATTCGTTTCAACAGAGACTAAATCCTCCAAAGTATCAATATCCCGAAGGGTTTCTAAAAGGCTCCATTCTAAACCTAAAGACTCTGCTTTTTGTAATATCTTTTCCAATACATCTTCTCGGCTGTATACTATGTCCGAAAAAACATCCCAGTTTTTCTTCATGCCGATCAAGCCGTATCCTCCGTCTTTTGCAGGAGCAATTATAAGATCTTTTTTATCAAGCTTTGTAAAAGCGTCCTGAAAAAGTTCTACCGATATCCCCTGAAGATCCGATCCCATCAAAAGAACCTTATCTGCATTCTCAAGTTCTTCTTTTATAGAAGAATACATTTTCTCTCCGAGACCGCTGCCTCTTTGTTCTTTCTTGGAACCGTTTGCAAAGTCTAAGTCCTCTTTTTTCCCATCATAATATATTTCATAGGGGTATCCGGATTTCTTTATAATCGATAGATTTTCTTCTATCAGCTGGACACAAAGATCATATCTTTCTTTTTGCGACAGAAAATTTTTGAGCCTGCTTTTTCCAAAACCTGGTCTGGGCGCTTTTGTAAAGAAAATAATCTTTTCTTTCATAAAACCTCCCTTTTCTTTCTTGATAGAAGAATTCGCAGGATAATATCCTGCGAATCATAGTTTCTTATTTTTCTAATACGAACTCTGTATATTCTTTCGTTCCGTCTAATGAATTGTTTACATTTTCATAGCCGGCTTCTGAAAGTTTATTTGCTACTTCATAAGATTTATTTCCGCTGTAGCAGTAAGTATAGACTGGTTTGTCTTTTGGCACTTCGCTGATTTTTTCATCGATTGTGTCAGGAGTAATATTAACAGCTCCTTTTAAGTGTCCTGCTTCATAGTCTTTTGCATCTCTTGCATCGATAATGGTGGCATTTCCCTCATCTGCTGCTTTTTGAATTTCAGGAGCTAAAACACTCGCTACTTTTGTCATCGTTGTATAATTAAAATCTTTTACACCTTCTGCATTATGCACATTTGTAAAGCCTGCCGCAACAAGTTCGTCAGCAGCTGTTTTGCTTTTTTTGCCAGTGTTGCAAACTGTAACAACATCTTTGTCTTTGTATGCTTCGATACGGCTTAAGTTGTCTTTTAATTCGTCAACATTGATATTAATCGCATGTTTAACATGGCCTGCATCGTATTCTTCTTTTGAACGCACATCGATCACAAGATAATTCTCTTTTGCTTTATTATCTTCTACGATCTTGTCAAGCTCTTCTCCGGTCATTTCCTTTACGGCAGCAGTTTCCGTTGCACTTTGTGTCTGCTCTGTTTGTGTCTGTTCTTGTGTAGCCGTATTTCCGCAGGCTGTTAAGCTCAATCCTGCAAGTACTGCACCCCATAATAACAATTTTTGTAATTTCATTTAAATCTCCTTCTTTCTTATAATCTTTATCCCTATATTATCACAACAGTAATGGTTTGTGTATTTATTATCAAGATGTATTTATTTGCAACTCGTTGCCCTTTGAAATTCATAAACAAAAAACTCTTCCCGATATCTCGAAGAGTTTTTTTAAGCTTTTAGATACTTCATGGGTTAAACATCTCTTAAAGGATTCTATTTCAAGAAATATAAAACACCTATTACAATGACGGTAAAGATAGAAACAGTTTTGTGTGTTGTATCTTCCTGTAGAAGACTATTTACAAATATTACGATTAAAAACAAAAGAAACATAATACCGCTTATTGAGCTTCCTTTGAAAATCAACGCATTTTCCAAGGCTATAACTCCATTACAGGTACAGCCGCTTTTGTATACTTTTCTATTAATCTTCTATCCATCGCAAGCCTTCTTATGTAATTCGGTTGTCTTCTTTAAGTTTTATTCTAACAGCAAAGCATACTCTATACAATATACGTATTTTAACCCCTACTGATCCCTATATCACAAAAAAACATAAAGCATTCCCTTAACGCTTTATGTTTTTTTAAAACTGATATTATTCTTTTTTCGTTCTTGTAATAAAATGGTCGTAGATTGCACTGATGGCTTTTTCATAATCACGATCTTCTACACCGACAATGATACTTAACTCGCTGGATCCCTGAACGATCACTCGTACGTTAATATCAGAGTCTGCTAAGGCAGAGAAAAGCGTCGCCGCTGTACCGGAGGCATAGCGCATTCCATGACCTACTACGGCTATTAAGGATATATTCTTAGTATAGCCGATAGAGTCCGGTTTGCAGACTGCTTTGATTTCAGAAACAATGTCGTTGATTAACGGTTTCGAATCGTCGTCGTTTATTAAAAGCGAAATCGAATCGATAGATGAGGGCATATGCTCTAAGTAAATATCGTTGGATTCTAAAATACTCATAAGCTTTCTATGGAAGCTTTTATCTTGATTCAGCTTCACTTTCTCGATATAGATCACTGTAAAGTCTTTACGTCCTGCGATTCCTGTAATTCTAGGCTGATCCTTCGATGGCGTACCGTCTGCTACGATTTCAGTTCCTTCATCTTCCGGCTTATTCGTATTCTTGATATGAATCGGTATTCCCTTTGATACAACCGGGAAAATTGCTTCATCATGAAGAATGGAAGCGCCCATATAAGAAAGTTCTCTCAGCTCTTTATAGGTGATTCTTGAAATCCCTTGAGGATTTTTGATAATCCTAGGATCTGCTATTAAGAAACCGGATACATCTGTCCAGTTTTCATAGATCTGAGCATCGGCTCCTCGCGCAATAATAGCTCCTGTCAGATCCGATCCTCCCCTTGAGAAAGTCATCGTCTTTCCATTCGGCAAAGATCCGTAAAATCCTGGTATTACCGCATTTTCCAATTTTGCTAATCTTTTGCTGGTTAAAGAATACGTAAGCTCTTCATCCAACTGTCCTCTTGTGTTGAACACAATAAAATCTGCAGGGTCGACAAATTCGTATCCTAAGTACTGAGAAAGAAGAATTCCGTTTAAATATTCTCCCCGGCTCACCACATATTCTACAGATGCCCCCGCATCGATTTCTTTCATTATCAACTCAATATGTTCTGTTATATCGAAATCTAATCCTACACCTTTTGCAATATCTTCATACTTATTCGCAATGTTTTCTAAAACTTTTGAATAATCTTGATTATGCGTATATAAATCCCATAACAAATAAAGCAGGTCCGTTACCTTTGTATCTTCAGGATTTGACTTTCCAGGTGCAGAAGGTACTACAAAACGTCTGTTTGGATTTTCTTCGATAATCTTTTTTACTTTTTTAAACTGCTCGCTGTTCGCAAGACTTGAGCCGCCGAATTTGGCGACAATAGGTTTTTCCATTAAAAACGACTCCCCTTCGTAGTAATATACTCTAGGGCTATTATAACATAATAGTAATGTTTGTTAAGGTTCAAAACATCAATTTTAACGGTTTATTCTCCTAAAACGATTTCAACACTTCTGGAGGCTCCGATTCTATCGGCTCCAGCTTCAATCATCGCTAAGGCGTCTTCCCTTGACCTGATACCGCCGCTTGCTTTCACGCCCATACGATCTCCTGCCGTATGGCGCATAAGTCTCACATCCGCCAAAGTTGCCCCTTCTTCGCTGAAACCCGTAGAAGTTTTTACAAAATCAGCTCCGGCTTTTTCTGCAAGCTGACAGGCTTCTATTATTTGAAGATCTTCTAAAAGACAGGTTTCTAGGATCACCTTTAAAACACGATCTCCGCAGACTTCCTTTATTTCTTTAATTTCTTCATAAACTTCTTCAGATTTTCCATTTAGGAGAAGACCGATATTGATCACCATATCAATTTCATCGGCCCCATCCTCTACTGCAACCTTTGCTTCATAAACTTTTGCTTTCCGACTCATGGCTCCCAAAGGAAATCCCACCACGACACAGGTTTTAATCCCTGTATCTTCTAACAACTCATGAACAATTTTTGCAAAAGAGCTGTTTACACATACAGATGCAAAGTTGTATTTTTTAGCTTCTAAACATATTTTGAAAATATCTTTCTTCGTCGTTTCCGGCTTTAATAAAGTATGGTCGATATATTTATTCAGTTCCATCTTTTCTCCTACCCCAGCTCCAGTGCGATTTCCATCATTTTTGTAAAGGATGTTTCTCTTTCTTTTGCTGTAGTTTTCGTTTCTAGATGGAAAGAGTCGGATATGGTAAGTATTGTCAAAGCATTGGCTCCTGCAGCCTTTGCAGTCAAATACAGCCCATAGCTTTCCATTTCCACAGCAAGGATCCCCATTTTTTCCCAGCCTTTCCAAGCATCGGCGTTTGAATTATAAAAAACATCCGAACTGAATACATCCCCCACTGTTACTGGAATATTCTTTTCTTCTGCAGTTTTTACAGCTTTCGACAACAGTTCCCATGAAGCTGTCGCCGATAGATTTCCTTCCAGCTGAAACTGATGGGCAAAATTTGAATCTGAAGAAGATCCCATCGCTATTACAATATCGTATAGATTAAGATCTTTGCTGTAGGCCCCTGCAGAACCTACTCGGATCAGATTTTTTACTCCATACTCATGAATCAGCTCATAAGCATAGATGCCCATGGAAGGAATGCCCATCCCTGTCCCCATGATGGAGATTCTTTTGCCTTTATATTCTCCTGTAAATCCGTACATATTTCTTGTCGCATTAAACTGGGTCACATTTTCTAAATAATTATAAGCCATGAATTTTGCCCGAAGAGGGTCTCCCGGCAAAAGAATCGTTTCCGCTATTTCGCCTTTTTTTGCTTCTATATGAGGTGTCGCCATAATCGCTCCTTATCTTCTCCATATTTCTTCTACTACAATATTGTTTAAGGAAGGAGAATAATCTATCTTGTACCTCTCCCGTTTTTTTTGAAATCTCTTATCATAATATATTTTGATTCCTTCAAGGACTTTCCAATCGAATCGTTCTTTATCCACTTCTTTTTTCACCATCGATACTCGCGGTTCAAATTTCGTAGGTCCTCAGCAGAATACTGCCAGCATATAAATGATAATCTCTTTTTCCCCTGTATTTTCTAGAAAGTTCACAGCTTTTTTCGTGATTTCTATATTCATTCAGGCCACTCCTTTTAAAAAAAGAAAGAATCAACAATTGTTGACTCTTTCTGCCTTATTTATACTTCCGGTTCGATCAGGCCGTAATTTCCATCTTTTCTTTTATAGACAACTTGGACTTCGTTTGTCTCGCCGTCTAAAAACACAAAGAAATTATGACCTAATAAATCCATCTGCAATACCGCTTCTTCCGGACTCATTGGTTTTAAGCCAAATCTTTTTACTCTTACGATTTCCGGTCCTTCTTCTGGAGTTTCCGGCTCTTCATATTCAATATTTTCGAATCGGATCGTTTCTCCTGTATTATTACGTTTTTGCAAACGTGTTTTATATTTTCTAACTTGTCGTTCAAGAGCATCTACACAACGGTCTATAGATGTGTACATCTCATCGCATGCTTCCTCTGCTCTTAAAACTACACCTGGCAAGAAGATGGTCACCTCTACGATACGAAGATTTTTCTGACTGCTGAAGGTTACTCGTCCCTCCACATCGTCTTTAAAATACTTATCCAACCTTCCAATTTTCTTTTCAGCTACTTCCTTCAATGTGTTGCTGATATCGTAGTTTTTACCGGTATAATTTAATTTCATACATTGCCTCCTAACCATCTAATCGTCTGATTAAACTTTTTATTTTACAAAACTTTTGCTTTGTTGATATAGATATACCCGAATTTTGAAAATAATATCAATTATTCATATTTTATATGTTAATTTCTTCTATTCTATTTTCTAAATGTATATTTATCACAGAAACATAAGATATAAACATATGTACTTATCCACAATAAGAGGATAAGTCTTTGTGGATAATGTGGATAACCTTGTGGGTAAACTGATTTTTCTTTAATTTTATTGTTTATAACTTGTGGGATAACATTTTGTTTACATAATTTTAATTATTTATCTATTTTAGATCCATAATTCTTACACAATTTTTATAATAATTATTGATTTCTTTGTAATCTTTGCAGAAAAGTCTAAAAATGATATCATAGTAATGATCTATAACAATAACACGGGAAATAATTTTATTTCCAAATAATAAAGAAGAGGACTTATTCTATGGCTATAAAAAAAGAAAAACTGAAAACCTATGCACAATTCCTGTTAGAAAATATTCAGCAGCACCGCATGACCGACTTGAGTGCTCAGTCAGCTTATTTTCTAATATTGGCCCTTTTCCCTTTTATCGTAGTTGTCTTTAATCTCCTTACGATGTTTGCCGCAGATCATATCGATAAAATTCTATCCTTTTTATCTGTTCTGCCGGAAGAAACAGTAAACGCTATCGAACCGATTATCTACAGCATAATCAACTCTAACAGTGCGGGTATCATCTCTGTGAGTATAATCGTTGCTTTCTGGTCTTCCTCTAAGGGAGTCAACTCTATTATCCGTGCTATGAATATCGCCTTCGGGGTAGAGAACGACAAAAGTTTTATCCGAGTTCAGCTAAAAAGCCTTTTATTCACATTTCTTCTGCTTTTACTGATCTTTGCAGTACTGGCAAGCCTTGTTTTCGGGGATGTCATTCTTAAAAGTATAGAATCCTTATTTAGCTTTACATTGGATTCTCCAGCACGGCTTCTATTTAATGCTATTCGTTTCGCAATTCCTATCGCAGGCATGATCTTAGGATTCTCTTTTCTATTTAAAAGAGGTCCGGATTTTGAAAAAGAAGAAAGGATTGCTACAAAATCTGCAGTCATCGGCGGAGTTATGGCTACGATCGGATGGATGATCATCAGCTTGGCATACTCTTTCTATGTATCGAATATCAGCAATATGAGCGTTACTTACGGCCCCTTGGTCGGTATCATGGCACTGTTCATCTGGCTGAACCTTTCCAGCCTCGCCCTTTTATTTACTTCGGAATTTGTCGCATTATACGACCGCTGTATCGTTAAAAAACTTCCGATACAAAAAGACCGCATCCCTGGAGCGATACAGTACTATTAAAATAAGTGTGAAGTTGAGGAGAAAAAACGAAAAAAGAATTCATTTTTCTTCATAATATAAAAAATATTAAATCAAAAAGACAAACTCAGCTCTTACCCCTGAGTTTGTCTTAGCCTTAAGAGAGCAAAGCTCTCTTTTTTTGATTAAAGAAAATAAATTCAATTAGAAATAAGAAAAAATAACGTGGCGGGCGCTATTATCTAAGAAGAAAACGAGCGTTCCCCTCGTTTTCATCCATAACTCCCCTCTTCCGTTAGGTGTTAGGATAGTTGAAGGATTAGAAATAAAAAAAGGAGGCAGCATAATGGACAAAACTTTTGAATTAATTCAAATTCAAAAACGACCTTCCACCACCAGATATTCCTCTTCCTTTAAACTCGCCGCTATCGACA